>DATEOX010000682.1:0-22993 GCA_035273585.1 Thermoanaerobaculia bacterium | reverse complement strand
CACGATCTCGCCCTTCACGCTGATGCCGTCGCGGACGAAGGCCTCGTACGTGACCGAGGCGAAATATTGGATCGGGTTCTCGACCGTGACGAAGACCTCCGTCGGCCCCGTTTTCGACGGCACTCCGCCCCGGACGATGATCGTGTTCGAGTTCCGCAGCCTGGTGATGAACGGCAGCCCGCGTCCGGTGACGCAACTGTTCTGCAGCCCGAGGTAGCCGGTGGGCGGCTCGAACAGCACGACGCACGGCTTGCCCGCGCGGCTGGGCATCACCCGCACCTGCACGCAGCCCTCCTGCATCGAGAAGGACGAGACCGGCGCCTCGTACCAGTTCACGAGTTGGTCGACCGGCCAGGTGGGATGGATGTACTCCGTGTCGAAGTAGCCGTACTCGAAGATGAGGTTCCCGCTAACGGTCTTCACGCCGGCGCGCTTGAGGTCACTAGTCCACTCGTCGATGACCGCCGTGGCCCGGCCGTCGTGGAAGCGCCCGCCGATTGTGGGGTCGCCGCGGCCGACGACCTTCACGTCGCCGTCCAGGGTGCCGTCCGGCCGGACGTTGCCCCGCACGAACACCGCAGTCGTGACCTCGAAGCTCGGCTTGAGCAGGTCGATGGCCGCCCCGGTGGTGAAGAGCTTCATGTTCGAGGCGGGGGCGAGCGGCTGATGCGGATTGCGCTCGGCGAGCACGCTGCCGCTCTCCAGCTCGACGATCTGGATGCTGGCGTCGGAGCTGCGGGCGACCGAACCGTTGACCAGCGACGCGAGCCGCTCCTGGAGCGTGCCGCCGCTGGCCGTGTCGAGGGGCGGTGCGGCGGCGCGCCGTGTCGGCGCCGGCTTACGGGCCGGCTTCTTCTTTTTCGTTGCGCTGTGGGCTGTGCTGGGGGAGACGAGGACCGCGGCCAGGATCGAAACGGCGACCGCGAGCGCTCGCGTGGGTCGAAGGATCATCGATCGTGAGAATACCTTTCCGGGCGGCGCAAAGTGCAAGTTCAGTGCTGAAACGTTCCCGTGTCATCCTGAGTCGCGCAGACGACGAAGGATCCGTACCTTCAGGCGCGGCGCGAGATCGGTACGGATCCTTCGCTTCGCTCAGGATGACACTAGAGCGTCTGCCACGGCGGCGGGAACGCCAGGCGGATGCGATCGCGCAGCACGGCCGGGCATCGGCGGCGCAGCTCCTCCACGATCTCCGTCCGCGAGTAGCGGCGGCTGAAATGCGTCAGCACGACCAGCGCGCTCTCGAAGCGCTCCGCGAACTCGGCGATGTCATCGAAGTGGATGTGCCGGTATTTCGCGGCCGGCTCCTGATGCCCATCGGCGATGTACGAGCACTCGATCATCACCACCTCGGCGCGGTAGATCGCCTCGTTCTGCTTCAGGATGCCGCGGTCCGTGTCGCCCGTGTAGAAAAGCAGCGGCACCTCCACCTCGTTCATGATGGCCGTGCCGTCGTAGCGCAGCCTGGCCAGCGTCTCGCCGTCGATCCCGGCGTACTCCGGCTTGAGGCGGTGCCGCCGCTCCACGACCTCGTACGCGTTGGCCGGCACGCGATGCGTGGCGCGGTGCGTCCGGACGTAGTGCGTCCGCCCGAGCGGCGCGACGTCGCCCGGCGCGAGGCCGACCAGCTCGATGTCGTACGCCGCCCCCTCCAGCCGCTCGTGAATGGCCATCAGCGCGCGGTAGTCGTCCAGCGCGACGGACGGTATGTAGACCTTGCCGCCGCCGAGGCGGTTCAGCTTCCGCTGCCCGGCATGGAAAGGGATGCCCGCCGCGTGATCGAGATGGGCGTGGGTGACGAAGACGTGCGGCATCGGGACGAGCGCGTCGGGACCGCGCCCGATGTCGAGGCCGATGTTCAGCTCCCGGATGCGGAACCAGGTCTCCTGCCCGGCCCGCGAGCGGCCTTCGATGGTGAAGTGCTCGGTGGGGAGGGTGAAGTAGGCGTTGTCGGCGGTCATCGGGCGGCGGCCACGAAGCCCTCCACGAGGCGGACGACGTCGCGCAGGTCGGTGATCGTCGCATCGGGGACGATGGTCAGGTTGTGCTCGACGGGCGGCGCGACGGCGGTGCCGCGCACGGGGGGGACGAAATGGACGCCGTGCATCCCCTGCTGCTGCGCGCCGTGCACGTCGACGTAGAGGTTGTCACCGACGAACATCAGCTCGTCGTAGGCCACGCCGAGGCCGGCGCGGAGCTCCTCGAAGATGGAGGGCTGCGGCTTGCAGGCGCCGTGCTCGTTGGAGAAGACCATGACGTCGATGGAGCGCCCCAGGCCGAGGCGGTCGAGGACCTCGCGCAGGACGTAGCCGGGCGTGCGGCCGGTGTTGCTGATGAGCCCCAGGCGCAGCTCGCGCGCCTTCAGCGCGGCGAGCGTCTCGACCGCGTGCGGGACGGCGGCGGGGAGGATGTCCAGCGCGGCGCGGGCGTACGCGCTCTCGAGCTGCTCCAGCGCCGGCTCGTCGAACGAGGCGGGATCGAGCTCCAGCGCCTCGAGGAAGTGTTTGATCTGCCGCCGGCAGGGGACGTCGAGGTCGCCCGACCAATAGAGCTCGTGGCAGCGGTGCCAGAGCGAGCGGTAGGCGTGCTCGATCCTGTCCGCCGCCGCGCCGAAGCCGGTGGCGGTGAGGATCTCCTCCATGCGCGAGAGACGCAGCCGCTCCTGCCGCCGCGACAGCTCCGGCGTGTCGGTGATCAGGGTCTCCCAGAGATCGAATGCGACGGCGCGAATCATGTGGTTGTTGGTTGTTAGTTGTTGGTTGTTAGTAGAGACGAAGGCCATGGCACCTCAATCTACTAACAACCAACAACCAATGACCAACAACTACTTCTTCACCTTCTCCCACAGCTCCTTCGCCTGCTCCTTCAGCTTCGGCGCCTCCTTCGACAGCTCGCCGGCTTTCTGCTTGGCCTGATCGAGGTACGGCTGGGCCTTGGGCCCGTTGCGGGCCAGCCAGCGGCTGACGCCGTCTTCCTTGGCGTAGAGGATCGCGCCGCTCTCGACGGGGCGGCCGACGGCGAAGGTGTTGACGACGGCCAGCGTCCGCCCCTCGACGAGGAAGAGCGAGTCGCTGACGATGGCCTTGCGGTGGTCGGGGGCGAGGCGGACGGTCACCGCCTTGCGGTCATCGAACGTGTCGACTGACGACACGCGGCCGACGACCACCTGTTTCTCCAGCACCGGGTCGCCCTTGCGCAGCGCGCCGGAGTCGCGGAAGACGATGGTCGCCTTCACGTCGTCCTTGTGCGCGAACCAGCGTCCGCCGTACCAGACGGCGGCGGCGAGCGCGACGAGAAACAGGAGGGCGAAGAGCTTGCGCATTCCTGCATCTTATCCACTTGGACGGCGATGAGTCGTTGTGCTAAAACGCCTCCTGCACTGCTTCACCCCTGAAACGCAGATGGAGGAGATACCGATGTCGGTAGAGGAAAGGGTCAAATCAATCATCGTCGAGCAACTCGGCGTCGACGCGGAGGAAGTCTCTGCCGACGCATCGTTCGTAGAGGACCTCGGGGCCGACTCGCTCGATACGGTCGAGCTGATCATGGCCTTCGAGGAGGAGTTCGGCGTTGAGATCTCCGACCAGGACGCGGAGCAGATCCGCAAGGTCAGCGACGCCGTGAAGTACATCAGCGATCGCAACAAGGCGCAGTAGCGCCCGGTCCCAATCTCGCCTCACCGCCACGGTCAGCCTCAAAGCTGACCGTTCTTCTTTTCGGGAGCCACTTTGCAGAAGCGCCGCGTCGTCGTCACGGGTATGGGCATGATCTCTCCGCTGGGCATCGGCAACGAGCCGACCTGGCAGGGCCTCATCGAGGGCCGCTCCGGCATCGACCGCATCACCAAGTTCGACGCCGCCGCCTTCGCCTGCAAGATCGCCGGCGAGGTGCGCGGCTTCAAGCCCGAGGACTGGATCGAGAAGAAGGAGGTCAAGAAGTCCGACACCTTCATCCACTACGCCATCGCCGCCGCGCAGATGGCCATCGACGACTCCGGCCTCGACCCGAAGCAGGAGGATGGCGACCGCTTCGGGGTCATCATCGGCTCGGGCATCGGCGGCCTGCCGCTGATCGAGGAAATGCATCAGAAGATGATGGAGCGCGGGCCGAGCCGCATCTCGCCCTTCTTCATCCCCGGCCTCATCGTCAACCTCGCCTCCGGGCAGATCTCCATCCGCTTCGGGGCCAGGGGGCCGAGCTCCGCGCCGGCCACCGCCTGCGCCACCGGCGCGCACGCCATCGGCGACGCGACGAAGATCATCCGCCACGACGAGGCGGACATCATGTTCGCCGGCGGCAGCGAGGCGGTCATCACGCCGTTGGCCGTTGGCGGGTTCGCCGCCATGCGCGCCCTCTCCACCCGCAACGACGAGCCGCAGCGCGCCTCGCGTCCCTGGGACAAGGACCGCGACGGCTTCGTGATGGGCGAAGGCTCGGGCATCCTCATCCTCGAGGAGCGGGAGCGGGCCCTGGCCCGCGGCGCGCGGGTCTACTGCGAGATCGCCGGCTACGGCATGTCCAGCGACGCGTACCACATCACCTCGCCGGCCGAGGATGGGAGCGGGATGATGCGAGTGATGCAGCGGGCGCTGAAGGATGCCCACCTCGAGCCGACGGACATCGACTACATCAACGCCCACGGCACCTCGACGGAAGTGGGCGACAGGACCGAGACGGTGGCCATCAAGCGCGTCTTCGGCGATCACGCCTACAAGCTGGCGGTCAGCTCCACCAAGTCGATGACCGGGCACCTGCTCGGGGCGGCGGGTGGGCTCGAGTCGGCCGTCGCCGCGCTGGCGGTGACGCACGGCATCATGCCCCCGACCATCAACTACGAGACGCCCGACCCGGAGTGCGACCTCGACTACGTCCCGAACGTGGCGCGCAAGAAGGAGCTGCGGCACGTGCTCTCGAACTCCTTCGGCTTCGGCGGCACGAACGCCACGCTGGTGTTCTCCAGACACGAGTAACCGCAAACGGAGGTTGATGATGCGCGGACTTCGTCTCTCCCTCTCCCTGGCAGCAGTCGCGTTGTCTGTTTCGATCGGCGCCCAGCCGTTGCAGATGGTGACGCAGCTCGAGCGCATCGAGCGTCCGGAAGGGGCGCCGCGAACGATCGAGGAGGCGGTGGCACGCAGCCGCGGCCGCGTGCGGGCCCAAGTGGTGGCCATCGACCTGCACGACTCGGAGTTCATCATCCCCATCGCCGGCAACGCCGCGGGCGGCAACGGGACGTACTTTCGCTCGGACGTGGTCATCGCCAACTACCGCTCGGCGGCGCAGCGCATCGGCGTGGCCTGGCTGCAGTCGGGACAGAACAACGTCGGCGCGCCGCTGATCTACTTCAACCTGCCGGCGAACACGATCGTGGCCCAGGACGACTTCGTCGGCATCGCCCTCGGCAAGAGCGGCCTCGGCGCGGTCGCCGTGTACGGCGTGACCGCCTCGGGCCTCAACGACACGGACGCCAGCCTGGACGGCTTCTCCCGCATCTGGACCCTCCAGCCTGGCTCCGCCGGCAGCGTCTCCCAGAACTTCGACGCCATCTCCACCACCGACTCGATCGGCTCGCTGACGGCCTACGTGGTCGGCCTCAAGCAGTCGGCCGACTTCCGCTCGAACGTCGGCATCGTCAACCTCGATACCGCCGCCCACAACTGGACGGTGCGCTCCATCGCCACCGGCGCCCAGTCGACGATCAACGTGCCGGCCATGTCCGTCGTGCAGACGGCGATCGCCAACGGCTCGGGCAGCGGCTCGTCCGGCCAGACGGCGCTGACCCTGAACTCGGACGGCTTCGGCTTCTGGTGGACGGCGTACGGCTCGTCCACGGACAACCGGACCGGGGACGGGTGGGTGGCGAGGGCGAAGCAGTAGACGCGAACGATGAAGGATGAACGATGAACAACGGAAGATGAAGGATGAGCCGTCCGGCCACGGCCTTTGTTCATCCTTCATCCTTCATCGTTCATCGTTCATCGTTATCCGCGCGCCCTCTTGCGCGGCACTTACTTTGCATTGTAAAGTGCTTCGTATGGACACGATAATCATCGGCGCGGGACTGGCGGGGCTGCAGTGCGCGCGGCTCCTGGCGCAGCGCGGGCTGCGCGTCCTCCTCATCGACCGCAAAGCCTCCCTCGGCGACGGCGTGCACACCACCGGCATCTTCGTGCGCAAGACGTGGGAGGACTTCCCCCTCCCCGACGAGCAGCTCGGGCGGGCCATCCGCCGCGTGACCCTCTGGTCGCCGAGCCGCCGCGCGCTGCGGCTCGAAGCCGACCACGACGAGTTCCGCGTCGGGCGGATGAGCTGGATCTACCTCTACCTCCTCGAGCAGTGCGCCCGCGCCGGCGTGACCTGGATGCCCTCCGCGCGCCTCGTCTCCGTCGACGACACGCACATCACCGTCGAGCACGGCCGGAAGCAGGAGCGGATCGCCGCCCGCTTCGTGGTCGGCGCCGACGGCGCCCGCTCCACCGTCGCCCGCACCCTCGGGCTCGGCGTCAACAAAGAGATGCTCGTCGGCGTGGAGGACGTCCTCCCCTCCCCCGGCACCGCCGCCCCCGAGCTGCACGCCTATCTCGATCCCCGCCTCGCCCCCGGCTACATCGCCTGGACGCTCGACGACGGCGAGGAGGTGCACGTCGGCGTGGCCGGCTACCGCGACCGCTTCGATCCCGTCTCCTCGCTCACGAAGTTCCGCGCCTCGCTCGGCGAGACGCGCAAGGCGGTCGAGCGGCGCGGCGGTCTCATCCCCGTCGGCGGCATCCTGCGCAAGCTCGCCAATCGCCGCGGCGTCCTCGTCGGCGACGCCGCGGGCGCCGTCTCGCCCCTCACCGCGGGCGGCCTCGACGCGGCGATGCGCCTCTCCACCTTCGCCGCGGACGTCATCGCCGCCTACCTCGGGACGGGCGACGAGCGGGTGCTCGCGGCATATACCGGCGACCGCTTCCGGGCGCGCTTCATGACCCGGCAGTGGATGCGCCGGGCCATCCGCGCGGTCGAGCATCCGGTGACGATGGAGCTGGCCTGCGCGCTGTTGCGGACGCCGCCGCTGCGCGCCGTCGCGGCGCACGTCTTCTTCAGCCGCGGGGGCTCGTTCCCGGACGTCGCCCCGCTGCGCGTGGCCGCTAATCCACTGCGACCGTGACCGTCTGCCCCTCCACCACCGTCACCGGATACTTGCCCGCCACCTTGTCGCCCGCGCCGACGACCTCCAGCGTGTAGCTGCCGGCCGGCACGTTCAGCGCGCTGTCGAAGATCGGGATGGGCATCCCACCGGCGCGGGTGAGCATCCCGCGCACGTGCTCGGCGCTGCGGGACTGGACGACCACCGTGCCGCCGCGGGTGAGCATCACCTGCACCTCCGGGCCGGGCACGGCGAGCGTGGCGTTGCCGACGGCGTAGCCCTGCGACGTGACGGAGACGGCGTACGAGCCAGGGGCGACGAACACCTTGGCCACGCCGTCGTCCGCCGAGCTGCGCGTGGAGAAGGCCGACTTCCTGTCGTGGCCCATGACGTTGACCCAGGCCTCGAGCGGCCGCATGGTCATCGCATCGACCACGCGCACGCTCGACGCCTCGGCCGGCTCGAGCTGCAGCTCCACGAACGGGGCCTGGCCGCCCGTCACCGTCACGTCGCGCGTGGCCGGCTGGTAGCGCTGCCGCTGCGTGCGCAACTGCACGGTGCCGTCGCCCGCCACATCGAGCACGAACATGCCGCTCGAGTCGGTCGTGGCCCGGGTGCCGGTGATGTCGACCATGACCAGCGTCTCGGCGAGCGGCGCGGAGGTGCGGGCGTCGACGACCCGTCCGCGGATGGAGACGCCGCGGACCTCCAGGTCGTGCCGCGCGTCGCCGGCCACCGTGTACTCCTCGCGCAGGAGGATGGCGCTGCCGCTTCGGACGACGATCGCGTACTGGCCGGCGGAGAGCCCCCCGGCCTCGTACTCGCCAGCGCGGACGTCGGCCGTGACCGGCGTCTGCTTCTGCATGTCGCCCGGCTGGAAGGAGATGTAGACATCGTTGACGACCCTGCCGGCGCGCGTGACCCGGCCGCGGACGGTGTAGCCGCCGCCGAATGCGATCTCCACGGGCGGCGCGGTGCCGTTGACCACGTCCACCGATTTCATCGGACTCCTGCGCATCGGCGAGCCGGTGCGCACCATGGCCATGACGTTCACCTTGCCATCGGGGATGCCCTGCACGACGAAGTTGCCGTTCGCGTCGGGACGAGCCTCCGACCGGCTGCCCGTGCCCGTGCCGAACGTCATGGCCATCACGGAGGTTTGCTGCAGCTCCTCGGGCGTGAGGCCGGTGACGCGGCCGGCGATGGTGCCGCCGCGCCTGAGCGTCACGGTCACGCTCGATGCCGGATCGACGTTCTCCACTTTCGCGTCCATGTAGCCCGACTTCGAGACGACGATGGTCAGCGGCGTGTCGGCCAGGTTGCCGAGGCGGAAGACGCCGTCGCTGTCGGAGCGGATCTGGCCGTACGTCGGGAACATGCCCACCTGCTGGTGCACCTCGGCGTTCGCCACCGGCTGGCCGCTCTCGTCGACGACCCGGCCTCGAAGCTCGCGGCCGCGGACGAGCTCTACATCGAGGCGCGCCTCCCTCGCCGCCGAGACCTCGACGGTCTTCCGCTGTGCGACGTAGCCGTCCTTGTTGACCGAGATCGTCCGCTCGCCCGGTGCCAGCGAGTCGAGGAGGTAGTCGCCGTTCGCGTCGGTCACCGCCTGCGGCGGGTTGCGATCGGGCATCATCATCATGGCCGCTGGCGAGGCGCTGTCCTGCACGCGCACCGTGGCTCCACTGACCGGGGCGCCGCCGGAGGTCACCCGTCCGGCGAGGCGCGCACCGCGCTCGAGCTTCACCTCGACGTTCTCCGCGTTCTTCCCCTCCTCCACCTCGATGCCGGTGGCGGTGCCGCGGGCGTAGCCGGGCGCGGCGACCTGCAGCTCGTATGACCCGGGCGGAACGTCGACCGTGAATGTGCCGTCGTCGGCGCGGAAGGGCGTGGACGGCATCGGTGAGGAGAAGCCGCCGCGGCGCACCACGGCCACGCTGAACTGCGTCACCGGCTGCGTCGAGGCGGCATCGACCACGCGGCCGCTGACCTTCCCCGGCTTGGGCAGGGTGATGACGACGTCGCTCGCTGGCGCGGTGACCTGCTTCGGCGCGGCGGCGAAGCGGCTCATCGTCTCGGCGGTCAGCGTCTGCTGTCCGCGACGGAGGCCGTGCATCGTGAAGGCGCCGCCCGCGTCGGTGCGCGCGACGGACGGCTGCATGCCGCCGCCGCTGCGCACCCAGACGTCGGGCACCGCCGTGCCGTCGCTGTAGACGACGCGCCCGCTGACGTCCACGCCATGCTCGACGGTGAGGGTGAGCGGCTGCGGCTTCGCCGCGACGGTCACCGGCTCGCTCTTCATCACGATGGCGTCGCCGATGAGGCGGAGCTCGTAGCGGCCGGGGGCCACGCGGAGGTCGAGCGTGCCGTCGGCGTCGGTGACGTTGCACGACGGGGCGGCGCAGATCGCCACCGGCATCATGTCCATGGCGCTCTCTCCGGTCACGCGGAAGAACGAGACCGTCACGCCCGGCATCGGTACGCGGTCGGGATCGACCACGGTCAGCTTCAGCGGCGCGCCGCGGGTGAGGCGGAGCGCGACGCCGCTCTTCGTTTCCCCTTCCCCGACCGTGACCGAGGTCGTGGTCGTGGCGTAGCCCTCCTTCGAGGCCTCCAGCGTCGGCGGCGGCCCGAGGGTCGCCGCGCGGATGGTGAACTCGCCGGCGCGGTTCGTGACGGCGTTACGGGTGGAGCCGCCGCCGAAGGCGAAGCTGCGCGCGGAGACCGTCGCCGCGGCGACCGGCTTGCGGTCCTCGTCCGTGACCGTGCCGCTGATGCGCGCGTACGGCGTGGCGTTCAGCGTGCGCGACTCGCGCCGCCCCTCGCGCAGCTCGACCTCCGGCGCGTTCACCACATACGCCGGATGCCAGGCGATGAGCCGGTACTGCGCCGCCGGCATTGCCGGGAAGGTGAAGTTCCCCTTCGCGTCGGTGAGCGTGTACTGCGACTCCTGCTCCGTGGCCAGGGTGAGGCGCACGCCGCCCACCGGCGCCTGCGTCTTCGCGTCGCGGATCGCGCCGGTCAGGCTCGCGCCGGGACGGAGGCGGATCTCGTACGGCGGCTTCGCCGAGCGCAGGACGAGCCCGACGCGGTCGCCGTTGCGGGCCACGATGGCCGTCCAGCCCGGATAGACCTGCTGCAGGGTGAACGTCCCGTCCTCCGCCGACTGGCCGTACATCGTGCCGCCGACGTCGAGCGCCGCATGCGCGACCGGCTTGCCGTCCGGACCGACCACGCGGCCGCGGACGGTGATGCCCGGCTGGACCTTCATCTCCAGCGACGGCGAGCGGAACGGGACCTCGTCTACGCCGCTCTCCGGATGCCAGGCAAACCAGCGGTCGCCGGCCGACGGCTCCGGCACTTCGAACGCACCGCTCGCATCGCTGCGTGTGATGAACCCCGCGCGGCTGCCGATCACCGCGTTCGCCACCGGCTTGCCGTTCATCGTGATGCGCCCCTTGCGCACGGCCGTCTTGCGCAGCAGCACCGCGCCGACGTCCTCGCCGTCCGCGGCGTCGAAGCTGAGGGGCGTGCGGGAGGGGGCGGTGAAGGTGAGGATGACGACCGGCGTGCGGGCAGTGTCGATGCGGAACGTGCCGTTCGCGTCGCTCTGCGCCGTGGTGATGGGCGTCCGCTCCGGCTTCTCCGATTTGAGCCGCTCGTACAGCTCGGCGTACGACTCGGAGGGGAAGGCTTTGATCGTGGCGCCGGCGATGGGCGCCCCCTGTTCGTCGATGACGTTGCCGGAGATGGCCGCAAAGGCCGCGGGAGCGAGGAGGATGGAGAAAAGGATGGCCGTCCGCATGACGGCTATTGTGACGCTAAAAACTCCGCCACGGTTGCGTGGCCGTGCTCACGGGCCACGTCGGCCGGCGTTTTGCCGTCCGCGCTCTTGGCTTTCGGGTCGGCGCCGTGGGCCAGGAGCAGCTCAGCCATATCTCGGTCACCGCGGCTGGCCGCGCCGTGGAGGGGCGTGAAGTCCGCCTGTTGCCGGGCGTTCGGATCGGCGCCCCGCTCGAGGAGAAGGCGCATCGTCTCCCGGTCGCGGACGGCCGCCGCCGCGTGCAGCGGCGCCACGCGCTGCGGGTTGTCCGCTGCCGCGTTGACGTCCGCCCCCCGCGCGATCAGCTCGCGCGCCAGCTCGCCGTGTCCGAAGAAGATGGCCAGCGCGAGCGGCGTGAAGCCGTCGTCGCTGCGCTCGTTGATGTCGTCAGGTATCTGCCGCTCGCCGAGGGCGCACGCCTCCGGGAACGAGACCGGCGCGCCTCGGGCGACCAGCTCCCGCGCCAGCTCGGCGTGTCCGTGGTAGATGGCCCAGAGGATGGGCGTCGCCCCGTTCTCGCGCCGCGCCTGCGCCCGCGACGGGTCCTCATCGAGTAGACGCCGAAGTCCCTCGGCGTCCCCGGTCCGGATGGCTTCGAAGATATCCATGTCGCGGATTCTACGTATGTAAGAAAAAGGAGTTGCGGCACACATCTTGAGTTGGAATGACGTCATGAACAAGCCGAAGATCTGCAATCTCTGCGGGCACTCCGCGGCGGCGCACATCGACGAGGTGCGCTGCGCCTTGTGCGGCTGCCTGCCGCAGCGGCAGGAGTTCGTGCAGCAGTCGATCGGGTTCCGCTCGGCGCTGCCGGGGAGAGTGGCGCCGAACGCCGCAGCGCAGAACACTCGAAAACGGTGAATGGCTCAGCTTTAGGAATCCCCCGGCTCCGATCGCAGTTGCCATTTGCATGGACGAGAAGGGTATTCGTACTTCGAAGCTCATCACCGTCTCCGAGCGCAACCTCCAGTCCGCCGCCACCCGTCTCCTTCCCAAGCACAACCGGCTCGTATCGACGGAAGTGGACTACCTGCGCCGCGTGCTCGGCGACAAGGCCACCCAGCGGGAGATCGACGAGAAAGTGCAGGCGGTCCGCCGGCTCCCCTGGTCGGAGCTGATGGGCGACGCATAGCGTGAGCGAGCCGCTGTGTTCCGAAGAGAGCGCCATCCCGCCGGCGCCCGAAGAATCGTCGTCGCCCGAGACGCGCCTGCCCGAGATCCGCCCCGCCAGCGAGCCGACGTGTTGCGGGTCGGGGTGCTTTGATTGTCCGTTTTAGTTGTTGGTTGTTAGTTGTTGGTTGTTAGTTGTTGGTTGTTAGTTGTTGGTTGTTAGTAGAACCGGTTCTACCAACAACCAATAACCAACAACCAACAACTGCTTTCAGCTCTCCACCAACGCCCGCAACTGCCTGCTCGCCACCGTCAACATCGCCAGATCGATCGTCTGCGCGTTGCGCAGCTCGGTCATCGTCTGGTCGACGCGCTCCACGATCCTGGCGCGTTTGGCCAGCCACCCTTCCACCGGCTCGGATCCGTTCGCCTCGGCGATCACGCGCGCGGCGAGGATGCTCTGGTAGTTGAACAGGTCGTCCACCACCGCGGCCACGGCCTGCTTCTGCCACGGCGTCTCGGCGGCGATCGACGACCCGGCGGTGCGCAGTTTGTCCAGTCCGAAACGGGCGCCGAGGGTGAAGTAGACCTGTGCGGCGTTCTCGACGGCGCCCCCCTTGCGCGAGATGCGCACGATGTCCATCGCGGAGCTCATCACGTCCAGGCTGGCCACGCGGTGGGCCAGCGTCTGCGGGATGCCGTCCTCCACCAGCTCCGCCTCCCGCACCTGCAGCGTCGAGAGCAGCGCCGCGGGGAGGATCGTCTCCAGCCTGTCCTGGATGGCCGCGATGCGCGGCCGCAGCTCGTTCACGTACGCCGCGATGTCCAGCTTCTCGTAGCCGCTGCGCAGCAGCCAGAGCATGGCCCGCTCCAGGAGCGAGCCGACGGCGATCATCATGTCGATCTGCACGGCCGCGGGAAGCTTGTTGTCCAGCGACTCGATGTCCGCCCAGATCGTGCGCAGGTCGAACGCCTCGCGGATGATGGTGAACGCGCGGGCCACGTCGCTGGTCGGCTTGCCGGTGTCGTCGGAGAGCTGGGCCACGAGCGTCGGCCGCACCCGGTTGTTCATCCCGTTCGTGACGTACGTGCCGATGATCTCCCGCCGCAGGCGGTGCCGCTCGATCGCGCCGCGGAAGCGCTCGCGCAATTGCGTCGGGAAGTACAGCAGCAGGTCCTCGACCAGGAGCGGATCGTCCGGCAGGTCGCTCTCCAGGAGCGACTGGAAGAGGACGATCTTGCTGTAGGCGAGGATGATGGCCAGCTCCGGCCGCGTCAGGCCGATGTGCGACGCGTGCCGGTCGGCCAGCGTCTCCTCGTCCGGCAGGAACTCCAGCGCCCGGTCGAGCTTCCCGGCCTTTTCCAAGGCCCGCATGAAGCGGGCCTGCTCGTCGAGCACCGACTCGCCCAGCGCGTGCGTGATGGAGATGGCCTGGGTCTGCTCGTAGTTGTCGCGCAGGACGAGGTGCGCCACTTCATCCGTCATCGATGCCAGCAGCGCGTTGCGATCCTCGGCGCGCAGCTCGCCGCGGTCGACCGCGTCGTAGAGCAGGATCTTGATGTTCACCTCGTGGTCCGAGGTGTCGACGCCGGCCGAGTTGTCGATGAAGTCGGTGTTGATCTTGCCGCCGGCCAGGGCGAACTCGATGCGCCCCTTCTGCGTGAACCCGAGGTTCGCCCCCTCCCCCACCACCCGCACCCGCAGGTCGTTGCCGTTCACCCGCACCGCATCGTTCGCGCGGTCGCGCGCGTCGGCGTGGTCCTCGTGCGTGGCCTTCACATACGTGCCGATGCCCCCCAGCCAGAGGAGGTCGGCGCGCGCGCGCAGGATGGCTCTCATCAGGTCGGCCGGCGTGGTCGTCCGCGCCGGCAGCTCGAAGAGATGCTGCACTTCCTCGGAGACGGTCAGCGTCTTCGCGCTTCGGTCGAACACCGCGCCGCCCGGCGAGAGCAGCTCGGTGTCGTAGCCGTTCCAGTTCAGGCGCTGATCGAACATCCGCCGCCGCTCGGCGAAGCTGGTCGCCGGGTCGGGCGTAGGATCGAGAAAGATGTGCGAGTGGTTGAAGGCGCCGATCAGGCGGATGTGCGGCGAGAGGAGCATGGCGTTGCCGAACACGTCGCCCGACATGTCGCCCACGCCGACGACCGTGAAGTCCTCCGCCTGCGTGTCCTGCCCGAGCTCGCGGAAGTGGCGCTTCACCGCCTCCCATCCGCCCCGCGCCGTGATGCCCATCGCCTTGTGGTCGTAGCCCGCGCTGCCGCCCGACGCGAACGCGTCGCCGAGCCAGAAGCCGTACTCGCCGGAGATGGCGTTGGCGATGTCGGAGAAGGTCGCCGTCCCCTTGTCCGCGGCCACGACGAGGTATGGGTCGTCGGTGTCGCGGCGGACGACGTCCACCGGCGGGATGACGTCCATGCCACGGTAGTTGTCGGTGATGTCGAGCATGCCGCGCAGCAGCGTGCGATAGGCCTCGACGCCTTCCTTCTGGAACGTCGGGCGGTCGGCTGACGGGTTCTTGACCACGAAGCCGCCCTTCGAGCCCATCGGCACGATGACCACGTTCTTGACGTTCTGGGCCTTCATCAGGCCGAGGATCTCGGTGCGGAAGTCCTCGCGCCGGTCGGACCAGCGGATGCCGCCACGCGCCACGCGTCCGGCGCGGAGGTGGATGCCTTCCATCGACGGCGAGTAGACGGAGATCTCGAACAGCGGCCGCGGCGGCGGCAGGTCGCGCACCGACTGCGAGTCGAGCTTGAACGAGAGGTACGACTTGCGCTGGCCGGCGGCGTCGCGCTGGTAGTAGTTCGTGCGCAGCGTCGAGTCGATGAGGTTCACGTACGTGCGCAGCACGCGGTCCTCATCCGGATTGGCCACCCGGTTCAGCGCGTCCTCGATCTGGGCCCGGATGTTCATCCCGGCCATGGCCCGGCCGCTCATCTTTCCCGCCGGCCCGTTGGCCGGATCGAAGTGGTTGCGGAACAGCTCGATGAGCTGGCGGGTGATGTTCGGGTTGTTGACCAGCGTCTGCTGGATGAGCGCCTCGCTGAGCGCCACGCCGATCTGGCGCATGTACTTCGCGTACGCGCGCAGCACGACCACCTCGTGCCACTCCAGCTCCGCGCCGAGGATGAGGCGGTTGAAGCCGTCGTTCTCCGCCTGCCGGTACCAGACGCGGAGGAACGCCTCCTGGAACTTCTCCTTGACCGGCGTCAGGTCGTCCTGCATCCCCTGGCCGGAGAGGGAGAAGTCGCGGATGCGAACGACCTGTTGCGCGCCGCGCGGATGCACTTCGTACGCGGCCTCCGACTGCACGCTCAGCCCCATGTTCTCCAGGCGGGGCATGATCTCGGAGAGCGGCACCGGCGGCCCGGTGTGGATGATCTTGAAGTGGAACTCTTTCTCGTCGCTGCGATGGCGATAGAGGTCGACCACCACGCCGCCGGTGGCCAGCGCCTCCTCGATGTGGTCCATGTCGTACAGCGCGGCCTCGGCGCTGAAGCGCTCGGAGTAGGCCATGGGGAAGGCGCGCTTGTAGCGCTTGTGCAGCTCGATGCCCGTCTCCTCGCCGCGGCGCTGGGTCAGCGCGTCGAGGAGGTGGTCGCTCCAGGTCCGCGCGGCGTTGTTCAGCTCCGCCTCGATGCGGCGCGTATCGACCTGCGGCACGCGGCCGGGCGTCCGGACGATGAAGAGGCCGCGGGCCAGCGCGGACGTCGTCACGTAGTCGAAGATCTGCGTCTCGCGGCCCTCGAACGCCTCTTCCAGGATGGCCCGCGCCCGCTCCTTGAAATCGGGCGTGTACTGGTCGCGCGGCACGAAGACGTAGCAGGCCACGAAACGGTCGAAGACGTCGCGGCGGGTGAAGAGCGCCACGCGCTGCCGCTCCTGCAGGAGGAGGATGCCTTTGGCGATCTCGAACAGGTCGGCGTCGGTGATCTGGAAGAACTCGTCGCGGGGGAAGGTCTCCAGGATGTCGGCCAGCGCCTTGCCGTTGTGCGAGTGCGGGTCGAGCCCGGCCCGCTCCAGCACCCGCCGCGCCTTGAGGCGGAGCATGGGGATCTCGCGCGGGCTGCGGTTGTACGCGGCCGAGGTGAAGAGGCCGAGGAAACGATCCTCGCCGATCAGGTCGCCCGCGGTGTCGTAGCGCTTGATGCCGATGCGGTCCATCGGCACCGGGCGGTGGATCAGGCTCCGGCTGTTGGCCTTGGTGATGATGAGCAGGTCTTTGCGCCGGGCGTATGCGCTGTCTTCCTTCGACAGCGCCTCGTGGCCGCGCGCCTTCGACGTGTCGAGCATCTGGCGCAGGATGCCCAGGCCGGAGCCTTCGTCGGCCGGCAGGTAGTCCTGCCCGTCGCGCGTCTCGAATCGATAGCGGCGGAACCCGAGGAAGACGAAGTTCCCATCATCCAGCCACTCCAGGAACTGCCGCGCCTCGGCCACCTCCTCGGGGGGCATGGGCGGCTTTGCATGATCGAGCTCCGCGATGTCCGCCTTGAGCCGCTCGCGCATGGTGCGGAAGTCGGTGACGGCGACGCGGACGAGGGCCAGGATGCGCTCGATGGAGGTGCGCAGCGTCTCCAGCTCCGCCGGATCAGTCTCCTGATCGATCTCGACGTGCATGTACGACTCGGTGATCGCGTCGCTCGGCGCGGCCTGGGTGTCGGTGATCTCGACGCGGTTGCCGTCGTGGTCGCGGCGGACGCGCATCACGGGGTGCAGCAGGAGGTGGATCTTCCGCTCCCGCTGGTTGATCTCCGCCGTGACGGAGTCGACCAGGAAGGGCATGTCGTCGTTGACGATCTCGATGACGGTGTGCTCGAGCCCCCAGCCGTTGCTCTCCTGCGTGGGGTTGTAGATGCGCACCTTCGGGACGCCCGGCTGCCGCTGCGCGCCGAGCTCCCACAGCGACAGCGCGCCGCCGAGGAGGGTGTCGAGAGAGGTGTAGATGATGTCGTCGGGCGAGACGACGCCAAAGTAGCGGCGGACAAACTGCTCGACGCTCTCCGCGAGGTTCGGCGCGACGCGCCCCTTCGCCTCGCTCGCCAGCTTGTCGACCAGATCGGATTTTCGTTGTTCTGCGGTGAGTGCCATGGCGGGGCGAATCCTATCGCAGGACCCGCCTACTTATGCCCGAACGTCTCCCCGAAAAAGTCCCCCTTCTTCCATGCCGGGCGGTCGTCCGCGTTCGCCACTTCCAGCCCGATGCCGAAGTCGAAGTTGGCCACCTGGACGCCCACCGCGTATTCGATCGGCTGGGACATCTCGTCCTTCGGCGTGTGGTAGATCGTCTTGATCCAGGTCATGGTGTCCTGGAGGATGTTGTACGCGGGGTCGACGGCGCGGTAGCCGGCGCCGACGTACACGGCCGGGATGCCGGCCTTCACGAACGGGTATTGGTCGCTGCGGACGAAGACGACCTCTTCCGGATACGGATCCGGGCTCACGTCCACGTGCTGCTCGCGGGCGACCTTCTGCACGACCGCTTCGAGCGTGGAGTGCTCGGCGCCGATCGGGGTGACGTCGCGCACCGGGTGGAACATCAGGATCTCGTCGATGTTGATGTTCGCCACGATCGAGGCCGCCGGGACGGTCGGGTTGTTGGCGAAGTAGTCGGCGCCGCGCAGCCCCTTCTCCTCGCCCGTCACGGCAAGGAAGATGATCGACCGCCGCGGGCGCTGGGGCAGCTCGGAGAAGGCGCGGGCGATCTCCAGCATCGCGGCGATGCCCGACGCGTTGTCGAGCGCGCCGTTGTTGATCCGGTCGCCGTCCACCGGGTCGCTGATGCCGAGGTGATCGAGGTGGGCGGAGTAGACCACGTATTCGTTTCCGAGCTTCGGATCCGCCCCCCTCAGCACGCCGACCACGTTCGGGCTCTCCACCTTCGTGTGCCTGCTGGCGATGCTGATGCGCGCCTTCACCGGCATGGCGAACGGGCGCGGGTTGCCTTTGCCGATCGAGACGATGACGTCGGCCAGCGGCGTGGGCGCGCCCTCGAAGAGCGCGGCGAGGCCGGACTGCGAGAGCGTGGCCGAGGCCTTCAGCTCCGGACGCGCGGCGTGCGGCGCGCCGCTCTGCTCCAGCCAGTACATCGAGCCGAGCTTCGACTGCCGGACCCGCCGCGGCCATGGCGCGCGCTCCTCGTCCGACGGCGTGACCAGCGACAGCGTCCCGACCGCGCCATGCTGGGCCGCGTTCCGCGCCTTCTCGTAGCTCGACGAGTAATGCGCGCGCAGATCGCTCGGAAACGACGGCGGCGCGTCGGCGAAGTAGGCCACGATCTTTCCCTTCGCGTCGATGCCCGCGTAGTCGTCGTACTGCCGGTCCGGCGCGGTGATGCCGTAGCCGGCGAAGACCACTGGCGCCTCGACGGTCGCATCCTCGCTCAGGATGTCGCCGCTGCTGACGAAGCCCTCGGCGAAGCGAAGCGTCGCCGACGTGCCGTCGTCGCGCGTCAGCACGATGCTCGACCGCTCGCCGATCGGCAGCGTGGAGCGGAACGGCACGTTCTGGAACGTGGCGGGCACGCCGAACGTCTCCAGTTGCGCCGCGACATACCGCGCCGCGATCCGGAAGCCGCGCGTCCCCGTCCCCCGCCCTTCCAGCGCGTCGTCGGAGAGGAAGCGCATGTGCGCCCGCAACGCCTCCGGACGGACCTGGGCGTGGAGGGCATTAGCGGTGGCGAAGAGCAGTGCGATGAACGCGAGTCGGCGCATAGTGGACGAGTGTGCCACAGGGAACGAGCTCACAGCTCACAGTTCACAGCAGGCACGAACCTGCAAACGTTCTCGCTGCGACCTGTGAGCTGTGAGCTGTGAGCTGCTTAGATCGGCGGCCCTGCCGGCACCTCCGGGATCCGCGGCGCCTTGCGCGGCTCGGCGGGGCGGGCCAGGAAGCGCTCGATGTCCTCCCGCACGGCGGCCCGGCTGGTCGCCTCCTCCGGCTCGCCGGGCGGGATGGGGAGGGCCAGCACCTTCGACATCCGCCGCAGCGCCGCCGTCGCCTCGGCGCGCACCTGCGGGTCGGCATCCCCGTCGTTCGCCAGGTCCATCAGCCGCTCCGCGATCAGCGCCCGCGTGGCGCGCGCCACGGCGCCGGCGCGCCCCGTCTCGAAGCGCGCCGCGATGCCGATGAGGTGGTCGATGACATCCGCCAGCGACGGGTTCGCGGCGTTCTCCGCGTGATGCTGCACCAGGCGCGCATCGCGGTGCGGATCGAGGATCGCCAGCACGGCCATGTCCGCGGCCGCCGTCGCGGCGGCGATCGGATCGAACGACGGCGCGGTGCGGCGCTCGAACAGCTCCGCGATGCCGCCCTCGTATCCGGCCGCGCGCGGCGGAATCAGGTCGATGATTCGCTGCGGCAAGGCGAGGAACCGCGGCTCGATGGTCGCGATCACCGCGCGCAACGCCTCCATCTGCTGCGCCGGCGGCACGACGCGTCGCACCTCAGATGGCACGATCGCGCCGTCTTCCTTCACCGCATACGTGTAGTAGATGCCGCCGATCGATTTCGACGCCGCATCGAGCTGATAGCGATGATGCAGGTACAGCGGCAACAGTCGCTCCTCCAGCGACGAGAGCGGCTCGCCGACCGGCAGGTTGCGCAGCCCGAACTGCTCGAGGGCGATGCGCCGCACCTCCATCTCGTGGCGTAGCATGGCGACCGGATCGGCGCCGTTGTCCCACACCGATCCGAGGGGATGGGCGGCGCTCACCGGCCGCGCGTCGGAGTCCTTGATGAAGAGCGGCGCTTCGCGGGCGATGCGGTTCAGCTCCGCATCCTCGCTCGCGCCCGGCGCGAACTGCGCGTAGCCGTAGCGGATGGCGAACTTGTCGTACGAGCCGATGCCCGTCGCGTACGCATCAGACAGATCGAGCTTGCCGTCGACGATCTTCACGAACGGCGCCGGGTAGTCCATCACCGAGGCGCGGCCCTGGCTGCTCGCGGCCATGTTGTGGTCGAGGCCGAGGGTGTGGCCGACCTCGTGCGCGGCGAGCTGGCGGATGCGCCCGAGGGCCATGAGCTGCGGGCTCGTTTTCGGATCGAGCGCGGAGAGGGCCTGGTCATGCAGCTCGTCGAACTGCGGGATCAGGCCGCCGGCGATGAGCGCGTCCTGCCGGATCCGAAGCGACCCGAGGCGGACGTTGCCTTTGATGATCTCACCGGTGCGCGGATCGATCACCGACTCGCCGTACGACCAGCCGCGCGTGGAGCGGTGCACCCAGTTGATCATGTTGTAGCGGACGTCCATCGGGTCGGCATCGGCCGGGAGCACCTTGACCACGAACGCGTTGCGGAAACCGGCGGCCTCGAAGGCCTGGCTCCACCACGAGGCGCCTTCGATCATCGCGCTGCGGATCGGCTCCGGCGCGCCGTTGTCGACGTAGTAGACGATCGGCTTCACCGGCTCGGAGACCGCCGCATTCGGGTCCTTCTTCTCCAGGCGATGCCGCGCCACCCAGCGCTTCTCCAGCGGTCCGGGGAACGGGCTGGCGTAGTCGTAGACTTCGATGCCGAACATGCCGACGCGCGGATCCATGCGCCGCGGTTTGTAGCCCGGCTCCGGCAGCGCGACGAGCGAGTGATGCTCGCGCACCGTAATGACGTCCGGCCGCGGCGCGACGCTGCGCAACAGGCTGCCGGTCTTGCCCTCCGTCGTGAAGGTCAGCGTCGCCTCGATTTCCGTGTTGCGCGGGAAGGCCTTGGTGCGCGGCAGGTGGATGGCGCTGCGGTCGCGGTCGAGCGCGTACGAGCCCTGCTCCGCCTCGCGCAGCCGGCGCGCGACGCCGTGCGCATCGCCGAGGAAGAAATCTGTGGCGTCGACTACCACGCGCCCGCCGGCGGACGACTCGACCTTAAAGCCGGCCAGCACGGATTGGGCGAACGACTCCTCCACCGCCCGCCGCTCGTTCCGGTCGTCGGAGATAGCGCGGTAGCGGGTGTTCAGCTCGACCATCAGCACGCGCGGTCCGACGCGGTCGAAGCGGACGAGATGCGTCGCGCCGAGCTCGCCGCGGTCCAGCCCGAGCGGATTCGACCCGACGCCGGCCGGCAGCGAGACCTGGTAGATCAGCTCCTCGCCGAGGCGCGGCTCCATCAGCAGCCGCCCCTTCTCCGCGTCCCAGGTGATGGGGATGAAGCCGTCCATCCGCTCCGGCATCGGCGCGGCCGCGGGCTCGGTGCGCGGCTTCGGCGCGGTGGTGCAGGCGGTGAGGAGGAGAAGGATGATGGCCAGGCGCTTCATGCGCGGGCGATTGTGCCTCAGCCGCCCCAGGAGATCGAGCGCACGAGGAGTCCCAGGTCGCGGTCATCGTCGCTGGCGTGCGCGCGGGCGGGATTGACGGTGCGGTCGACGTCCAGCTCCAGCACGTTGGGCGTCCCGGGCGCGAGCTGCACGTCGTAGTCGCGCGTGAGCCGCGCCTCGGTTGGACGGAAGCGGTCGATGATCGTGCCGTTGATCATGATCGTGAGCGTCGGATGGAGAGGCAGCGTCTCGTCCGGCAGCTCGAGATCGAGATGCAGATGCGCGGTGCCGGGGACGGGCGGCAGCTCGGTGACGGAATGGCCGGCCATCCAGCGCCACTCCTCCGCGCCGGAGCGCTCCGGCGGATACCAGCCGGCGCCGAAGCGGGCCACGTCGCGCAGCGGCATGAGCGAGACGGCGAAGTAGTGCCGGCGGGTGATGTTCCAGAGCCGGCCGCGGTCGCGGCGGAAGGTCAGGCCGTGCGCGGCGTCGGGATCGACTTCCGCGACGAGCCACGGCCGCCGACTGGCGATGGAGAGCGGCAGCGCGTGCTCGTCGTTCACGCGCTGGAACGGGAAGTACGGGTTGAAGTACTCCATGAACGGCACCATGCCGAAGGCGACGAAGAGATGGTCGCGTCGCCGGTCGAGCCGCTCGCGGATGGTCTGCATCGCCTGCGCCGGCGGCGAGACCTCGCGGCGCACGGTCTCCAGCGCGGGCCAGGTCCAGGCCGCGAACCCGCCCGCGATCGACAGGCCGACTGCCAGCTCCAGCCGCGCCCGATGCCCCGCCGCGCGGGCGATGCCGTCCGCGGCGAGGAGGGCGAACATCGGACAGTAGCCGATGGAGAAGCGGTTGATGCTGAAGCGGTCGAGCATCATCCAGGCGAGCACGGCGAACGGTGCGAAGGTGAGAAAGGCGAGCAGCACGGCGCGGTCGCGCTGCCGGATCGCGCCGATGGCGGAGACGATGACGAAGATCGACATCACGATCGACAGCGGCCGGAACTGGTACTGCTGGAGGAAGAACGGCGCGAAGAGGCGCCACAGCGGCGGCCGCCCCGGCGCGCGCCAGGAATCGACCCGGGCGATGTAGTCGCCGTGCGTCCGGACGCTCTCCATGAACTGCTGCCACGTGCCGGTGGCGTGGATGGCGCTGCCGAAGGCCAGGGCCACCGTCGCGGCGCCGATCAGCGCGGCGAAGACCACGTCGCGGAACGAGGCGCGCGCCCGGTACCACGTCGCCACCGTCCCCGGCACGAGGCCGACCAGGATGTTCTGCGGCCTGATCCCGCATGCGAGCGCGAGCAGGAACGCGCCGATCAGATACGCGTTCGCGTCGCGGCAGCCGCGGAAGAGCATGGCCGCGGCGAAGACGACGAGCACGATGGAAGGGACGTCGCTGAAGGCCGTGCCGCCGAAGAACCAGACGTTCGGCAGGAACGCGCAGAGGAGGCCGGCCACGAGCGAGGTCTCGAAGCGCATGCGCAGCTCGCGGGCGAGGAGGAAGACGGCCGGGAAGAGGAGCATGGCCGCGATGAGGTTGACGGCCTGCAAGGCGCGGAAGTCGTCATGGGTGAAGACGCGGGCGATCTTCGCCGCGGCGATGTAGATGGGAAAGCCCGGCGGGTGGGGGTGGTGGCTGGTGACGTCGTACGCGCGCAGGCCGAGGCAGAAGAGGGCCTCGTCC
>DATEOX010000681.1:0-5067 GCA_035273585.1 Thermoanaerobaculia bacterium | reverse complement strand
ACGATCTTCGCCGACCAGACCAACCTCTTCAACCGCGACGTGGACGTCACCAGCAGCGTCAACCTCGGCGTCTCCCTCGGCATCCCTCTCGGCAACACGCCGCTGAAGCTGGAGCTCCTCGCCGACCGCCAGGCGTCGCATCTGGAGACCGGCAGCGGCCTCTTCGAGCCGGGCAACCGCGTGGCCGACATCGACATCACCTACTTCCACGCCGGCGTGCAGATCCCGTTCGCCACCTCGCGCGGCGCCGAGCCGTTCCTCCTCTTCAGCGCCGGCGTGGCCAACCTCGAGCCGCACCTCTCCGGCGTCTCGTCCGACACCCGCTTCTCCGCCGCGGCGGGCATCGGCGTGAAGGTGCCGGTGAACCGCAACCTCGCCCTGCGCATCGACGCCCGCGGCTACTTCACGTCGCTCTCGAACGACGACAACCGCAACTGCAACCGCTGCTCGTACGACTACCAGCACGACCTGTATCAGGGGGAGACGAACATCGGGGTGGTGTTCAGGTTCTAGAAACCAGTTGTTGGTTGTTGGTCATTGGTTGTTGGTCATTGGTTGTTAGTAGAGACGACCGACCAGGATGCCTACTAACAACCAACAACTAACAACCAACAACTGTCTTCACTGCCACCGGAAAATCTTCAGCCCCACCACGAAGCTCGCGATCCCCCACGCCAGGAGGATCGCGAGGTTCGGCATCAGGCGCGTGAGCGGCGCGGCGTCGTTCATCACGGCGCGCAACGCGTCGTTCAGCGCCGTCAACGGCAAGGCGCGGATGACTGGCTTCACGGCGTCGGGGAACCGCTCGTACGAGAAGAAGACGCCGGAGCAGAGCCACATCGGCATCATCACCAGGTTCATCATCCCGCTCACCGCCTCGATCGTCTGCGCCCGCGACGCGACGAGGATGCCGATGCCGGCGAAGGCGTAGCCGCCGACCAGGCAGAGGATGGCGAACGTCAGCAGCGAGCCGTGGATCTTCACCCCGAACACGAGCCAGCCGAAGACCACCACCACCGCCACTTCCAGGCAGAGGAAGATCAGACGCGAGAGGAACTGCGACAGGAGGTAGTCGCTCTTACGCATCGGCGTGGCCACGAAGCGCTTGAGCAGCTTGCGCATCCGGGCGTTCACGATCGTGAAGCCCATCGACCACATGCCGGTGCCCATCAGGTTCATGCCGAGCAATCCGGGCAACAAAAAGTCGATGTAGCGCGAGCCCTGTTCCTGCACCTTCTCCTCGCGCGCGGCGAAGACGTCCTTGCGCCCCGCGGCCCCCTGCAGCGCGTCGTCCGCTTCCACCCGTGCCGTCCGCGCCTCGGGGCGCGTGGGATCGAAGCGGTACACCGGCGCCGCGCCGGGCTCCACGAGCAGCGAGATCTTGCCCCGCCGCAGCTCATCGCGACCCTCATCGGCGCTGACGATGCGCGGCAGGAGCATGGGCGACTTCTGCAGCGCCGCGACCCGCTGCTGCGCCTCCGGGCCGGCCACGACGCCGATCGGGATCTTGTCCGGCGGCTTGGAGCGGAAGGCGAAGCCGAGGGCGAGGGCGAGGAGGAGCGGGAAGCCGAAGACCCAGAACACCGCCTCCGTCTCGCGCAGGAACTCCTTCGTCCGGACGATCCCCAGCTCGACGATCGGCGGCCGCGGCTCATACATCGCGCAGCTCCCTTCCGGTCAGGGCCACGAAGAGGTCCTCCAGCGTCGCCTCATGCGTGGTCAGCGTCTGCAGCTTCGCCCCGCTGCTCTCGATGCTGTTGATCAGCGCCGGCACGGCATCAGCCAATGAGTCGACGCGCAACTGCCAGCGGTCACCGCGCTTGGCGATGCCGTGCGATCCCGGGATCGCGCCGAACGTCTCCGCCGGCAGCGGCGGCTCGCTGGTGAACTCGATGATGTTCGGCGCCTCGAGCCTGGCGATCAGCTCCTCCGGCGTGCCGAGGGCGATGAGATGGCCGTGGTCGACGATGGCGATCCGGTCGCAGAGGCGCTGCGCCTCGTCCATGTAGTGCGTCGTCAGCAGCACCGTCCCGCCCTTCGCCCGGAAGCGGGCCACGATCTCCCACAGTTGCAGCCGGCTCTGCGGATCGAGGCCGGTGGTCGGCTCATCCAGGAAGAGGATGTCGGGGTGGCCGATCACCGCCGTGGCCACGCCGAGCCGCTGCTTCTGGCCGCCGGAGAGCTTGCCCACGCGCGAGTCGCGCTTCTCATCGAGGGAGAGCTCGCGCAGCAGGTCGTCCGGGTCGGGGCCGTTGCGGTAGAAAGAGCGGAAGAGGCGGAGCGTCTCGATCACCGTCAGCTTCTCGGCGAACTGCGTCTCCTGCAGCGAGATGCCGATCCGCTCCCGCAGCTCGCGCGCGTTGCGGCGCCAGTCGAGGCCCAGCAGCGTCACCTCGCCGCCGTCGGGCTTCGTGAGGCCCTCCAGGATCTCGATGGTCGTCGTCTTGCCGGCGCCGTTCGGGCCGAGGAGCCCGAAGCACTCTCCGCGATGGACGAAGAGGTCCAGCCCGTCGACGGCTTTCACGTCCGGGTAGTATTTTTTCAGGCCCTTGCAACTGATGGCGAAGTCGTTTGCGCTCAAAACCGGCGAACGATATCAAGATGCCGATTTCGGTACTACCGCCTCGAAGTGAATTCTCAGCGTGACGTCGTTGCCGACGAAGAGCGTGCCGTCATCCATCACCCGCGACCAGACGATGCCGAAGTCGCGGCGGTTGACCTTCATCGCCGCCCGCACGCCGAGCCGCTTGACGCCGAGCGGCAGCGGATCTTTCACCGGCCCATGCACCGTGAACGGCACGTCGACGGTCCTGGTGATGCCGTGCAGCGTCAGGTCGCCCGTCGCGACGTAGCCCTCCTTCGCCTTGCGCATCGAGCGGCTGACGAAGGTGATGTCCGGGTACTTCTCGACGTTGAAGAAGTCGGCGCTGCGCAGGTGCGCATCGCGCGCGTCGACGTTCGTCTCGATGCTCGCCGCCTTGACGGTGACGGCTACCGAGCAGTTCGCCAGTTGCTCAGGATCGTAGACGAGCGAGCCGCTGACGTCGCCGAATGAGCCGCTCGCCTCGTCGAGGAGAAAGTGGGGAACGGTGAAGGTGACGAACGCGTGCGCCTTGTCGATCTCGTAGCGCTCCGCGCCGTGCACCGGGATGGTCGCCAGAAGGATGGCCATGATGAGAGGGCGCATGCGCGGAGGCTACGCCGCGCGTGCCGTCGCGCCCTACGAGCGTGGGGCGAGCGCCGCTCTGGCGTGGTATACCGCGCCTCCATGCGCGCCATCACCTTCGACCATTTCGGCGACGAGGACGTCCTCCGCCTCGCCGACGTCCCCTCGCCCGTCCTCGGCCCGGACGACCTGCGCATCGCGGTCCGCGCCACCTCCGTGAACCGCGCCGACCTGCTCCAGCGCCAGGGCCTCTACCCGCCCCCACCCGGCGCCTCCGAGATCCTCGGCCTCGAGGCGGCGGGCATCGTGAGCGAGGTGGGCGCGAACGTGCGCGGCTGGCAGATCGGCGAGCGGGTGATGGCGCTCCTGCCGGGCGGCGGCTACGCGGAAGAGGCGGTCGTGCACGCCGGCTCGGCCATGCGCGTGCCTGACGCGCTGAGCGACGAAGAGGCGGCGGCCGTCCCGGAAGTCTTCCTCACCGCACACCACAACCTCTTCGACCTGGCCCGCATCAAGGCCGGCGAGCGCGCGCTGATCCACGGCGGCGGGAGCGGCGTCGGCACCGCATCGACGACGCTGCTGAAGCTTGCGGGCGCGCGCGTGCTCGTCACCGTCGGCTCCGACGAGAAGGCGCGCCAGTGCCTGGCCCACGGCGCGGACGTGGCCATCAACTACCGCAGCGAGGACTTCGTGGAGAAGGCGCGCGGCGTCGACGTGATCCTCGACCACCTCGGCGCCAGCTATCTCCCCCGCGATCTCGAGGCCCTCGGCGAAGGCGGCCGCGTGGTAATCATCGGCTCGATGGGCGGCGAGCGGACGGCGTCCATCGACGTCGGCCGCCTCTTGAGCAAACGCCAGCAGGTGCTCGGCTCCGTGATGCGCCCCCGCCCCGCCGCCGCCAAAGCGGAGATCGTCGCGTCGTTCCTGTCGCGCTTCGGCGCCGACCTGGAAGCGGGAGGCATCCGGCCTGTGATCTACAAGGTGATGCCGCTCGCGCAGGCGGCCGAGGCGCACCGGCTGATGAAGGCGAGCGAGCACTTCGGCAAGATCGTGCTGCGCGTGTCATCCTGAGCCGCGAAGACGGCGAAGGATCTCCTCGCAAGCGCCGGGAGATCCTTCGGCGTCTGCGCGCCTCAGGATGACACGGCGCCGCACCGCTTCATCTTCGCCCAGCGCAGCGATGCCTCCTGCGCCTCGACGTTCGCCAGCAGGGCGGCCGTCTCGTCCTGGCAGGAGAACCAGGTGAAGCGGTCGACGTCGGTCACGCCGGTGAGGGCCAGGTCGCGGGCGGTCTCGCCTTTGCCGTTGGCGAGGCGGGGGTCGGCGCCGCGGCGGAGGAGCTCGCGCACGATCGGGGCGTAGCCGTAGCCGGCGGCCATCGTGAGGGGCGTCGCGCCGTCGCGCCCGGGATGATTCGGATCGGCGCCGGCGTCGAGGAGCACCGTCACGCTGCCGGCCTGCCCCTTGTGGATGGCGTGCAGGAGCGGGGTCCAGCCGTTGAGCCCTTCGTCGGTCGCGTTCGGGTCGGCGCCGAGGGAGAGCGCGGAGCGGAGAGCGGGGACGTCACCCGCGCGCGCGGCGTCGATGAGGTCGGCCTGCATCCCATCGGCGAGCCGTCCGCCGCGGCAGGCGTAGAAGATGACGAGGAAGACGGCGACATGAATGATGCGGCGCATGCCATCAACTTAGCGCCGCCCTGCCCGGATCGTCAAGTACTTTGCACTGAAAAGTAGATCGTCACTTTCAGGTCGACCAGGACCCCATCCCCCCGCTTCCGCTGCAGCCAGTGGTGGATGTCCGCCACCGGCACCTGGTGCACCTCGATGTCCTCGCCGCCCACCCCTCCGCCCTCCCCCTGCCGCCGCACCCCGCGGGCGCGGTACAGCGTCACGAGTTCGGAC
>DATEOX010000680.1:0-2018 GCA_035273585.1 Thermoanaerobaculia bacterium | reverse complement strand
GTGCTCACGCAGTTCCTCGTGGAGAGCATCGTGATGGGCGTGCTGGGCGGCCTGGCCGGTCTCGTCATCGGCGTGACCGGCGCGAAGCTCCTCGGCCACTTCACCGGCTGGGAGACGGCCATCTCGCCGATCATCATGATCGTGTCGATCGGCTTCTCCGGTGCCGTGGGCGTGTTCTTCGGCTACTACCCGGCACGCAAGGCGGCGGCGCTGAACCCGATTCAGGCGCTGCGCTACGAGTAAAAACGAAAAAGGGCCGGCTGCGAGAGCCGGCCCTTCGTTTCGATGCGTGATGCCGTGGATTACGGCGTGACGGTGAACGGCACCTCGTGGATCACGCCCGCCGGCTCACCCTGAACCGTGATGCCGAGGACGTAGCTGCCCGGGGCGACGCCCGTCGTCTTCAGGTTGAACTTGTACGCGCCGGACTGCGCATTCTGGAAGTCGAACTCCAGATCGCCGTTGCCCGTCGTCTGCGCCGCCTGCCAGGTGCTGCTCGAGACCAGGCGGATGCCGTAGGCGGTGAGCGTGAGCGACGGCGTCGACAGGTTCACGCCCGTCGCGCTGAAGAGCTGGACGCGGAACGGAACC
Organism: Thermoanaerobaculia bacterium; assembly: GCA_035273585.1. Lineage (GTDB taxonomy): Bacteria > Acidobacteriota > Thermoanaerobaculia > Gp7-AA8 > Gp7-AA8 > JAFAVZ01. The sequence goes on along the minus strand of DATEOX010000680.1, from coordinate 1,427 downwards.
GTGCTGTTCGTCGGACCGGAGCCCGAAGGCAGCGCGCCGCCCGTCAAGTTGTAGATGACGCTCAGCGTCGAGGTGGCGCTGGCCGCGTTGAAGTTCGCGCTGCCTGCGTACGAGAACGAGATCGTGTAGCCGCCCACGGCCAGCGAGCCGGTGTTGAAGGTCGAGGAGAACGTCCCGTCGGCCTGGATCGCGGCGGTCTGCGACACACCATTGATCGTGATCGAGACGCTGCCCGGAGGCACGAGCGAGCCGGCGGTCAGCTTGCCGCTGATCGTGGTGGACGCCGTGGCCACGATGATCGTCGGGGCGCTGAGGTTGGTGAAGACCGGCGTGGCCTTCTGCACCTCGATGTTGCGCGTGGCGGAGACGTTGTTGTAATTCGCGGTGTCGGTCGGCGTGAACGCGACGCTCAGCGTCTGCGTGCCGGCATTGAGCACCGTGCCCGCGGGCGGCGTGTAGACGAACGTGCCCGGCACGTCCGCCGTCGCATTGAGCTGCGCCGCGCCGAGAGGAGCCGGGTAGACGATCGGGCTGGCCGGGTTCCAGGTGATGACCGGCGTCGCCTTCAGGACCACCAACTGCCGCGTGGCCGTCGCGTTGTTGTAGTTCGCCGTGTCGGTGGGCGTGAACGAGACGCTCAGCGTCTGCGTGCCGGCGTTGAGGACCGTGCCCGCGGCGGGGGTGTAGACGAACGTGCCCGGCACGTTGGCCGTCGCGTTGAGCTGCGCCGCTCCGAGCGGCGTGCCGTACACGATCGGGCTCGACGGCGTCCAACTGATGCTCGGCGTGCCCTTGGCGATCACGACTTCCGCAGCGGGCGAGGTGGACGGCGTGAATGTACCGTTGCCCAGATACGTCGCGGTGACTTCATGGGTGCCCGCGCCGAGGGTGGAGACGGTGAGCGTCGCCACTCCGCCGGAGAGCGTGGCAGAGCCGAGCGTGACCAGGCCGTCATCGAAGCGGACGGAGCCCGTCGCGGCCGGCGGATCGACGGTCGCGGTGAACGTGATGCTCACCGGATACGCGCCGGAGTTCGGCGTGGCCGTGATGACCGTGGTCGTGCCGTTGGAGGTGACCTCGATGGTGTACTCGCGCGTCGTCGTGCACGGGCTGGCCGAGCTGTCCGTGGCCGAGACGACGAACGTGTAGACGCCAGCCGTCGTCGTAGTACCGGAGATCACGCCGCCGGAGCTGAGCGTGAGGTTCGGCGGCAGCGAGCCGGAGAGGATGGAGAACGTGGCCGGCGCCGTGCCGTTGGCCAGGGTCAGCGTCTCGCTGTAGGAGAGGCCGACGCCGCCGTCAGGCAGGGTGGCGGGCTGGATGCTCACGCCCGCGCAGCCGGCGCCGGCGAGACCGAAGTCGATGTTCGCCGTGATCGCACCGACGGTGGCCGTGATGGCCGTGCCGGTGAGCGGATCGCAGCCGCT
>DATEOX010000679.1:0-3699 GCA_035273585.1 Thermoanaerobaculia bacterium | reverse complement strand
GTCGTAGTCGTCACCGGCTCAATGGGAGCGGGCGCCACAGGCGTGGGGGCCGCCTCCGGCACGCGCAACGCGTTCGGATAGTTGCCTTTGACCGCCAGCTTCCGCTCCCGGCCGGCGAGCGCGTTCGCCACGCCGGCGCAGAGGAAGGCGGCCACGATGAGGGTCAGTGCTTCGATGAGGTGCCGGCGCCAGTTCATGCCCATTGAGACGGGCATCCTAGCAAACGGTCACGCGATCCGCCGCAGCACCATCATCGAATAGGCCTCCATCCGGAGCTCTTCCCCCGCCTTGCATTCGTGATGCTGGCGCAGGTCGGGGATCGGCTCGTCCGTGTCCAGCACCTTCTCCCACCGCTCTCCCCACGGGCACTGCGGCAGGCGGAACGGCAGCGCCTCGAAGTGCGCATTGAACAGGATGTAGAAACTGTCGTCCACGATCGGCTCCCCGCGCGCGTCGGGGGTGGGGATGGCCTCGCCGTTGAGGAACACGCCGAGGGAGCGGCCGAAGCCGGAGGCCCAATCGGCGTCCGTCATCACGTCGCCGTTCGGCTTGAACCAGCCGATGTCCGACACGTCCTCGCCGAACAGCGGCCGGCCGACGAACCAGCGCCGGCGCTGGAAGACCGGATGCTCCTCGCGGAACCTGATCACGCGCGCGGTGAAGGCCAGCAGCTCTTCATCCGCATGCTCCCAGTCGAACCAGGAGAGCTCGTTGTCCTGAGCGTAGGCGTTGTTGTTCCCCTGCTGCGTCCGCCCCAGCTCGTCGCCGCCGCAGAGCATCGGCACCCCCTGCGACACGAACAGCGTGGCGATGAAGTTCCGCTGCTGGCGCGACCGCAGGGCGTTGATCTCCGCGTCCTCCGTCGGCCCCTCGGCGCCGCAGTTCCAGGAGCGGTTGTCGTTCGCCCCGTCGTTGTTGTTCTCGCCGTTCGCCTCGTTGTGCTTCTCGTTGTAGGAGACGAGGTCGCGCAGGGTGAAGCCGTCGTGCGCGGTGATGAAGTTGATCGAGGCGTACGGCTTGCGGCCGGTCATCGCGTAGAGATCGGAGCTGCCGGTGAGGCGACTGGCGAAGTCGTCCAGGGTCTGGTCCGTGCCGCGCCAATAGTCGCGCACCACGTCCCGGTACTTGCCGTTCCACTCCGACCAGAGGGGCGGGAAGTTGCCCACCTGGTAGCCGCCCTCGCCGACGTCCCACGGCTCGGCGATCAGCTTGACCTGCGAGATCACCGGATCCTGCTGGATGATGTCGAAGAAGGCGGAGAGGCGGTCGACGTCGTGCAGCTCGCGGGCGAGCGTCGAGGCCAGGTCGAAGCGGAAGCCATCGACGTGCATCTCCAGGTGCCAGTAGCGCAGCGAGTCCATGATGAGCTGCAGCACGTGCGGATGGCGCATGTTCAGGCTGTTGCCCGTGCCGGTGTAGTCCATGTAGTAGCGCGGGTTGTCCGACATGGTGCGGTAGTACGCCGCGTTGTCGATGCCCTTCATGGACAGCATCGGCCCGAGATGGTTGCCCTCGGCGGTGTGGTTGTAGACGACGTCGAGGATGACCTCGATCCCCTCCTCGTGCAGCGTCTTCACCATCCGCTTGAACTCCTGCACCTGCTGGCCGAGCTGGCCGCCGGAGGAGTACTCGTTGTGCGCGGCGAGGTAGCCGATGGAGTTGTAGCCCCAATAGTTGCGCAGGCCGCGCTCGAGGAGCACGGAGTCCTGGATGAACTGATGCACGGGCAGCAGCTCCACCGCCGTGATGCCGAGGGTCTTGAGGTGGCGGATGGCCGCCGGATGGGCCAGCCCGGCGTACGTCCCGCGCTGCTCCTCCGGAATGTCGGGATGGCGCTTGGTGAAGCCCTTGACGTGCACCTCGTAGATGGTCGTCTCGTTCCACGGCGTGCGCGGGTGGCGGTCGGCCCCCCAGTCGAACCAGGGGTTGGCCACGACGGACTTCGGCATGTACGGGCCGCTGTCGGTGTCGTTCTTCGAGCTCTCCGGGTCGTTGAAGTAGTAGGGGAAGACGGCCTCGTTCCACTGCACCTGCCCCTCGACGGCCTTGCCGTACGGGTCGAGGAGGAGCTTGGCCGGGTTGCAGCGGTGGCCGTGCTCCGGCTCCCACGGCCCATGCACGCGATACCCGTAGCGCTGCCCCGGCTGGACGTTCGGCAGATAGCCGTGCCAGCAGAAGGCGGTCATCTCCGGCAGGTCGACGCGCGTCTCTTTGCCATGCTCATCGAACAGGCACAACTCGACGCGGTTCGCCACTTCGGAGAAAACGGAAAAGTTGGTGCCGGCGCCGTCATACGTCGCGCCGAGCGGAAACGGAGCCCCGGGCCAGATCTGCAATCACATCCCTCGCTTGCGGTGAGGACCACCGGGCGGGAGGGAGGGGCAAGGGGTATGCCATGGGGAGCGAGGCTACGGCACGTTTGCGATGAGAGGCATCAGTCGATGCTGATGCGAATCACCCCGCGATCCTCCTCGTCGGAGGAGATCTCTCGAGTGAACGGCTGCAAGGCCGGCTTGGCAATCGTGAGGCGGTGTTTCCCCGCAGGGACGTCGATCTCGAGAAAAACGTTCGGCGCGGGCGGGAGCGCAGCTACCGGTTGGCCGTCGATGAGAACCGCGGCGTGCTCCCAATGAGGTCGCGCGTCGAGGACTAGTGATCCGAACGTCCTGCCTGTGCAGAGATCGTGTTTGATGCCTACACGCATCCCGGTCAATCCCCGCTGTTCTCCGGTTCGAAACCAGGTCAGCCGATCGCGATCGAAGCCAAGGTAGACTCGCGCCCGGCCGCGGGCCGTCCGATGCGTTCCGTAAAGGACGGGTACGCGCGCATCCGCGAGAAGCTCGGAGGCGCCCGATGCGCCGGCGATGGATTGAACCTCCTCAACCGACATTCCGCATCGGAGGCGGTCCGTCAGCTCGTCGAGATGCGCACGCGGGCAACTCGATAGGACAAGGGCGGCGAGCAAGAGCCCGCCGCCCGAAAAACATCTCGCGAATCGTCTACCACCAACTGCCATATTTCCGCCGCCGCTCCTCCTGCGGAACGTAGTTGTCCATGAAACGTTGCCATCCCGGCGAATCGGCGAGCATTGCCGGCGGAGGTAGAGGCACGTTGCATACCTTGCCTATGCCGGAGGCAAACGTATTGCTGTTCGGTCCGAAGAGGCAGTACTGGCGAGCCCCATAGCGGTCGGCCTGATCACGGACGCACTGGCTGCAGGGCGCCCAAGGCCCGCATTCGCCCGCTGTTCTCTTCCCGTCGTTGTCGAACCCGTGGTCTTTCTGGATTCTGGCGACCGCGAGGCAGGCTGCGGCCCAAGGGATGTTGAGGAAATTCTCCTGCCCGTCGAAGTGATAACCGATCGTCCGGTTCGGTCCGTCATTGAATTCGAAGTAGCAATGGCGGTGGCCGAGCGTGCCCGGAATGGTCTTGCAGCAGGTACGAACCATGAGACCGAGCGGATCGCTCAGAACGATTGGATTGGCGAGCGCGTAGGAATAGAGGTTGGACGAGCCCTTGAGTCCGATCGGATCCGCCTGCGTATACCGGCTCCAGCCGGCGGTGTACCAGCGGAAGATGTTGTAGTAGTCGCCCGGTTTGCCGCGGTTGTACTGCTCCTGGCCGGGGAGGCGGAGGGGCTGGTCGTCTATCGAGCCGGTGCGGTAGGTGGCGACGTAGCCGTAAGGCTCGTATTCCACG
>DATEOX010000678.1:0-6894 GCA_035273585.1 Thermoanaerobaculia bacterium | reverse complement strand
GATCGAGCCGCTCCTCCTTCCGTACATCGCCCTGATGTTCGGCAGCGCCGTGGCCGGCCTCTTCGCCGCCTGGAACGCGGTGGTCATCCGCCGCTTCGGCCTGGCTCTACTGAGCCTGCTCCTCGGCCTCGTCGCATGGTTCGCTTGCGTCGTGATGGTCTTCGCCGCGAACAAGGCGCATGTCAGGGTCGTCTTTCTCCTCCTCGGTGCGCGCGTCCTGCACTTCCTCGTCGGCGGGCTGCTTTTCCTCCTGCAGCGGCCGCACGTGCACGGCAGCGAGTTCCTCCACGGCCGTCTCGCGCCGATGCGCGCCAGCTACGTGGCCACGCTGGCCGCCGCCTGGTTCATCCCCCTCCGCCTGCTGCTCATCCTGTTGGGGGTGCCTCCTGGAAGAGGATGACGGCAAGATCTTCGTGACCTTCAACCCCGCGATGCGCGTCACGCATCTGCTGGCGGTCGGGCAGACGGAGCGGGCGCGGGAGACGGCCTCCGACGCGATTGCGTCCGACCCCAACGACCCGATGAGCTACTACTCGCTCGCCCGCGTCCTGCTCGCGACGCGCGACGTGCCGGCGGCGATCGCCGCGCTCGAACAAGTCATCGTCCTCGCGCCGGAGTGGGGGGCGGGATGGGGGCTGTACTCGTCGGCCCTCTTCCGCGCGGGGCGCTTCGCCGCCGCGGAGCGGGCCATCCTCGAGGCGCTGCGCCTCGAGCCGGACGAGCCGGCGTACTTCGTCCATTACGCGCAGATCCTCTCGTTCTGCGGAAAGAACGAGAAGGCGCTGGAGCTGACGCGGCGCGCGCTGGAGCTCGACCCGGATGACGAGAGCGCCCATCAGCTATTCGCCTCGCTGCTGCACGAGGTCAGCCCGTCGAAGTGGCGGCTCTCCGAGGACGTTGCGCGGCGCGCGGTGAGCCTCAATCCCGACGACGCGGACGGCTTCGCCATTCTCGGCTCGATCCTGCTCACCCGCCGCCAGTATGGGGAGGCCGAGCAGATGTTCCGCACCGCGCTGGAGCTCGAGCCGCACAACCCGCTGGGCATCGCTGGGCTGGCCCAGCTCGTGATGCGCAAGCACCTCTTCTACCGCCCGTTCCTCGGCTATGCGCTGATCATGCGCCGCCTCGGCACCGGCACGCAGATGCTCGTCGTCCTCTCGCTCTGGGTCATGATCTCGTTGATTCGGGCCACCATCCTGCGCGACGATCCCGGATCGACGATCGTCCTCGTCGCCTACCTCGCCTTCGCCGCGTACACCTGGTTCGCGGAGCCGGTGATGCGGGCCATCCTGCGGCGGAAATACCACTGGTTGTGAGCTGACGTCATGGATCTGAACTCGACACTCGAAACCCTCCGGCGTGCGCTCGTGCAGACGCCGAACAACGGCTTCCTCTGGCTGCAGGTCGCGGAGCTGCTCGCGCAGCTCGGGCGTGGCAGCGAGGCGGAGGAGGCGGCCCGCGAGGCGCTCGTCCATCTCGATGACGAGGACGCGCGCAACCGCGCCCGGGCCATGATCGCGCCGAAGGAAGACGCGCCGGCCAACGTGCTCCGCCTCGTGCGCGGCGAGAAGACGGCGGAGAGCGGCGGCGAGGTCGACGCGCCGACGCGCGAGTCGGTCCGCTTCGGCGACGTCGGCGGCCTCGACGAGATCAAGGAAGAGATCCGGATGAAGATCATCGTCCCGTTCCAGCGGCCCGATCTCTTCCGCAAGTACGGCAAGCGCGTCGGGGGTGGCGTTCTGATGTACGGTCCGCCCGGCTGCGGCAAGACGCTCCTGGCCCGGGCCACGGCCGGCGAGTGCGAGGCCTACTTCTTCAACGTCACCATCGATTCGATCCTGGACATGTACTACGGCGAGTCGGAGCGGAAGCTGGCCGGCATCTTCGAGACGGCGCGGGCCAAGGTGCCGGCCATCCTCTTCTTCGACGAGGTGGAGGCCATCGGCGGCAGCCGCCAGCAGATGCGCTTCAGCCCGGGCAAGAGCCTGGTCAACGTCTTCCTCGCGGAGATGGACGGCATGGCCTCGAACAACGCGAACGTGCTGGTGATTGCGGCCACGAATGCTCCGTGGTCCGTCGACTCCGCGCTGCGGCGTCCGGGCCGTTTCGACCGCGTGCTGTTCGTTCCACCTCCCGACGAAGCGGCGCGTTTCGAGATCCTCCGCCTCCACCTGCGCGAGCGTCCGGTGGCCAAGGACGTCGACGCCGGCGAGCTGGCGAAGAAGACGGCGGATTTTTCCGGCGCCGACCTCTTCGACCTCGTGGAGCGCGCCGCCGAGCGCCCGCTCGTCGAGGCCATGCGCGGCGGCGAGCAACGCCCCCTGCGCCGCGCCGATTTCGTCGAGGCGCTGAAGAAGGTGAAGCCGTCCACGCGCGAGTGGTTCGCCACGGCGAAGAACTACGCCACGTTCGCGAACACGGGCGGCTTGTACGACGACCTGCTCGACTATCTGAAGTGACTACGTCCTCGGCGTGACATCGAGCGTCTCTTCGCTCGGCGGGCGAGGCGCGATCTGCTGCGGTGCAAAACCGAGGAGGAAGCCGGTCACCAGGCCGGTGATGTGCGCCGTGTTGTCGATCTCCTTCACCTCGAAGCCGAGGATGATGTTCAGCAGGGCCCAGAAGACGAGCTGCGCGATGAGGGACCGCGCCCAGCGCTCTCGGCGCCACGGCGACCTCAGGATGGACGGGATGAACGCGCCGAGGATGCCGAGGACGGCGCCGCTCGCGCCGACGGCGATGCCGTGCGGTGGCAGCATCAGCGAGCTGGCCACCGAGGCGCAGAGGCCGGTGACGAAGTAGATGATGAGGAACCGGCGCGAGCCGAACAGGTTCTCGTACGCCGTGCCGAGCTGGTACAGCGACCAGGAGTTGGCCAGCACGTGCAGCCAATTCGCGTGGAGGAACATCGCCGCGAGCAGCCGCCAGTAGTGGCCCGGGCGCAACGCGTCGTGCGTCAGCGCGCCCATCGCGTAGAGCACCGCGTCCGAGTGCACCACGCCGTTCTTCAGCTCCACCGCGAAGACGACGGCGATGACGGCGAGGAGGACGGTCGTGACGGGGCCGCTGCGGAGTCTCATTCGAGCAGCGCCGAAACGCGGCGCATCAGCAGGTGCGCGAGACGGGGCGAGATCTCCTTGAGGCGCATGTACGACCGCGCGGTGAAGGGGAGGATGCGCCGGTACTGCCCGTCCTCCGCCGCGTTGCAGACGGCGCGCGCCACCTTCTCCGGCCGGATGGCGGGGATCAGCCGCGAGGCGCCCGGCATCTTCCGCCGCTCGGCCTTCGTGAAGAACGCCGTGTCGGTGGTGGCCGGGCAGACGAGCGCCACGCGCACGCCGCGCCCGAGCACCTCGTCCCGCAGCGCCTCGGTGAAGCCGATCATGGCGAACTTCGTTGCACAATAGCCGCCCATCCGGGCAAAGCCCATGATCCCGGTGATCGACGAGACGTTCACGATCGTCCCCGCGCCGCGGGCGAGCATCCCCGGCAGCGCCGCCTGCGCGCACCACACCGCGCCGAAGTAATTCGTCTCCATCATCGAGAAGAGGTCTTCCGGCTTCGCCTCGGCGATGGCGTCGAAGACGGCGAACCCGGCGTTGTTGACCAGCACGTCGACCTGGCCCGCGGTCTCCATCAGGCGGCGGCAGTCCTCCTGGAGCGTCACGTCCGTCGGGACCGCCGTGCAGGAGACGCCGAGAGCGCGGCATTCGGCGGCGACCGACTCCAGCGCCTCGGCACGGCGGGCGGCGAGGAAAAGCGTCGCCCCGCGGCGGGCCATCTCCAGCGCCACGGCCTTTCCGATGCCGCTCGAGGCGCCCGTCACAACGACTCGTTTTCCATTCAGTTGCATGTCCGCCTCGATGTACGAAATGGCAGGTTTATAGCATTGACTTCGCATTTCAGCGGCACCTATACTCGACCACCTTCATCCGGCCTGTAGATGGCCGCAGCACGCGCAGCCAGGAGGCCTCAATGCCATTCGAAGAAGTCAAAAAAGTCTGGATGAATGGCAGGCTCGTCGACTTCGCGGACGCCAAAATCCACATCTTCACCCACGCCATCCACTACGGCTCCGGCCTCTTCGAAGGCATCCGTGCCTACAACACGCGCAATCAGGGGACGGCGGTCTTCCGCCTGAACGAGCACACCCGGCGCCTCTTCGACGGCGCACGCATCTACCGGATGGATATCCCGTTCTCGTCCGATGAGATCAAGCAGGCCTGCCTCGACACCATCCAGGCCAACGACTTCGAGGACTGCTACCTCCGCCCCCTCGTCTACCGCGGTTTCCACTCCCTCGGCGTCTACCCCGGCACCTGCCCGGTCGATGTCGTCATCGGCGCCTGGAAGTGGGGCAAGTACCTCGGGCCGGAAGCGATCGAGAACGGCGTCGACGTGCGCGTCTCGTCCTGGAGCCGCATGGCCCCGAACACCTTCCCCGCCCTGGCCAAGGCCACCGCGAACTACATGAACTCGATCCTCATCCGCCAGGAGGCCGCTGCCGACGGTTACACGGAAGGCATCGCTCTCGACGTGCACGGCTACGTCAGCGAAGGCTCCGGCGAGAACGTCTTCCTCGTCCGCAACGGCAAGATCATGACCCCGCCGCTCGGCGCCTCGATCCTGAGCGGCATCACGCGCGACAGCATCATCCGCATCGCCCGCGACCTCGGCCTCGAAGTCATCGAAGGCCTCATCCCCCGTGAGGCGCTCTACATCGCCGACGAGGTCTTCTTCACCGGCACCGCCGCCGAGGTGACGCCCATCCGGAGCATCGACCGAATTACCATCGGGTCCGGCAAGCGCGGACCCGTCACCGAGCGCATCCAGAAAGAGTTCTTCGATTACATCAACGGCGAGATCGAGGATCGTTTCGGCTGGTTCACCCCCGTGTACGCCGAGCGCCGCACCCCGGCCCGCAAGCCGGCGCTCGTCGCCGGCTAAACATCGCGTCCCACCATCTCGTAATACCGCGAGCTCCCCACGATGAGGTGCTGCACGAGCTTGAGGTCCACCAGCTCGAGAGCGGACTTCGCCTTCCGCGTGAAGTGGATGTCCTCCAGCGACGGCTGCGGGTTGCCGGACGGATGGTTGTGGAAGAGGACGATACCCGTGGCGTTCTCCTGCAGCGCGTGACGGACGATCTCCCGCGTCGAGACGACGGCGTGATCGATCGTGCCGCGGAAGAGGTCGTGCCGGCGCAGAATCTTGTGCCGCGAGTCGAGATACAACGCGCCGAGGTTCTCCTGGGACTCATGTGAATAGGCGCGCATCAGCGACTGGGCGAGCTTGTCCGGCCTGAAGAACTGCTCGTCGTCCTCGTCCTCCGACCGCACTTCGGTCAGGCGGCGGGTGAGCTCGAACGCGGCAAGCAGCCGGGCCACCTTGGCCGGCCCCATCCCCCGCGCGCGCAGCAGCTCCGGGATGCTCCGCCGCTCCAGACCGGCCAGCCCCTCCTTCGCCAGCAGCTCGCTGGCGAGGTAGATGGCGTTCTTCCCCTCCGCGCCGGTCCCGAGGAGGATGGCGATCAGCTCGGCGTCGGAGAGCTTGTCCGCCCCTTTCTGCAGCAGCCGCTCGCGCGGACGGCGTTTCACCGGCAGGTCGGCAATCATGTCGAACATCACTGCACCTCCAGAAGCGCTTCGATGATCAGCGGCGTCGCGGCAGCCGCCGTCTGCGGAATGACGAATGTGCAGGCGGAGCTCACGCCGCTCGCCTGTGGATTGATCTCGATGGAGAGGCCGCGATGAAGTGAGACGAGGCCGGCGGCCGGAGAGACGACGCCCGACGTGCCGATCACGAGCAGCAGGTCGGCCTCGCGGATCGCCTCCGACGCCCTCGCCAGCGCCTCCTCCGGGAGCATCTCGCCGAACCAGACCACGTCCGGCCGGAGCAGCGCGCCGCACGCGCATCGCGGCGGCACCGTTCCGAACGGCTCGTACGCCTCGCGCGGATCGCCCTCCCGCACGCAGCGGACGCGGAAGATGTTGCCGTGCAGCTCGATGACGTCGCGCGAGCCGGCGCGCGCATGCAGCCCGTCGACGTTCTGCGTCACGACGACAGCCTCGCTCAGGCGTGCAATCGCCTCATGCGCCGGGTTCGGCCGCGCCTCCCGCACCAGCCCCCGCCGCCACTCGTACCACTCCCACACCAGGCGAGGATCGCGGGCGAAGGCCTGCGGCGTGGCCAGCTCCTCCGCGCGGAAGTCGCGCCACAGCCCTCCGGCACCGCGGAACGTCGGAATCCCGCTCTCGGCCGAGACGCCGGCGCCGGTGAAGACCACCACGCGTCGCGGCGCCGTCCGGCGGATCGCCTCGATCGCCTTCCCGAGCATGCCGCGAGCTTACGACGGCCAGACGCGGAAAGGCGTCGAATCTACAGGAGGTGGGAAAAGGGGCCGCCGAGGTGCACACGGGCGTGTGCACGATGATGCATGGCGTAGAGGCCGGCACGGCCGGCTGCGCTGGTTGGCCCAGCCTCCGCCACCATCCTCGCCCGAACGTGCTGTCGGTCCGTGCGGCTAAGTTCCCGGTACGTTCTGCTCGTTGATCTGGATGAACGCTTCCTTGCGCAGGCGCTCGATGTACGCCTTGTAGTCGCGCTGGAACGTCTCGTCGCTGGCGTCCTTGCGCAGGCGGTCCTTCACCGACTCGAAGGCCGGAACTTCGGACGGCAGGCGGTTCTCCACCTTGATGATGTGCCAGCCGGAGCGGGTGGCGATCGGCCCGATGACCGTGCCGGGGTTGGCGTTGAAGACGGCCTTGTCGAGGTCGGGGAGGAGCTCGCCGCGGGCGATCTCGCCCATGTCGCCGCCCTTGTCCTTCATCGCGTTCTCCGGCACGGAGGCGGCGAACTTGGAGAAATCGGTGGCGGTGCGGGCCTGCTGGGCCA
>DATEOX010000677.1:0-22243 GCA_035273585.1 Thermoanaerobaculia bacterium | reverse complement strand
ACAGATCGCCGCGCTCCTCGGCGTCGCGCAGTTGGGAGAGCACGCGGCGCGAGAGCTGCTCCATCTCGCCCAGGTAGGCCAGCGAAGAGACGGCGTAATTCTGCGCCGTGTTCATCTCCCACCAGACGCCCGTGCAGCGCTCGCGGAAGACGGCGTCGGCCTGCTCGGACTTCTCCGCCGCGGCGCGGAAGCGGCCGATGGAGAACGCGGCGACGGCGGCGGTCATGAGGGACATGCCCATCGCGTGCGGATCGCCGAGGCGGCGGGCCAAGCGGTCCGTTCGGGCGAGCAGGTCCTCAGTCTTCTTCGTCGCCACGGCGCCGCGCAGCGACGTGAACCCGGTCTCCACCGCCAGCGCGCGCGCCACGCGGTACGGATCGCCCGCCTTCAGCGCGAGGCGGAGGTGCATCGGCTGGAAGTAGACGGCGAGCACGTTGTCGATGCGCGAGAGGCCGATGGTGACGGCCCAGCAGACGTCGACGCGCAGCAGCAGCTCGGGCGGGATCTCCGAGACCTCGCGCTCACGAAAGCCGAGGCCGCGGAACTTTGCCAGCAGCCGGTGAAAGAGAATGCCGGCGATGATCTGCCGCCGCGAGGTGGGCAGCTTCATGCCCACCGAGGCGAGCACGTCGCGCAACACGCGCAGCCCGTCGTCGACGTGGCCGCTGCGCAGCAGCCCCTCCGTGGCCCGGCGGCGCATCTCCAGCGCATCCTTCGCCTCCACCATGTCCGCGGCGCGGAGGTAGTACTCCGCCGCCTCCGCCGCGCGGCCGGCGTTCGAGAGCGTGTCGGCGAGCTGGATGAGTCGCGGCGCGGCGGCGCGCTCCATTCCCTGCAGTTCGAGCGCGAGCTTGTAGAGGCGCGCGGCGTGATCGAAGGCCAGCGACGCGGCGGCCTTGTCCGCCGCCTGCAGCGCATAGCCGGCGGCGCGCTCGGCATCGCCCGCTCCCTGGAAGTGGATGGCCAGCACCTCGGGGTCGTTCCAGCCGAGATCCTCGAGCGTGTTGGCCAGGCGCAGATGCCATGCGCGTCGCCGCGGCGGCGCGATGCGATGGAGGATCGCCTCGCGGATGCGGTCGTGATAGGCGACGATCTCCTCCCGCCCGCCGCGGACGCGCGTCCGCACCAGGTGCGCGCCGCGCAACGTGGAGACGAGCGGCTGCACTTCGCCCGCTTCGATGCGCGCCGCGGTGCGCGCCACGGAGGCCTCCAGCGGCTGGCCGGCGATGGCCACGACCTCGAGCAGGTCCTGCGCGGTCTTGTTCAGCCGCGCGACGCGGGCGCGGATCAGGTCATCGAGACCGCCCGCGACGTCATCCGCTTCGGGAGTGACGAGCGTCTCGCCGCTCTCGTCGGAGAAGCGGCCGATCTCATGGATGAAGAACGGGCTGCCGGCGGCCTCGCGGGCCACGGCCTCGACGCGGTCGGAGGTCGCGCCTCTGCCGAGGAGCGCGCGGGCCAGGTCGCGCGCATCGTCGGCCTGCAGCTCATCGAGAGCGATCTCCCGGACGTCGGCCAGCGTGCGGTCGTCGCGCTGCTTGCGCAGCTCGGCGAGGAACGGGCTCTCGCCCTCTTCGCGGCGGTAGGTGGCGACGAGAAGCAGCGGCGGCGCGTCGGGCGGCCGGAGCAGCTCGCCGATGACCGCCGCCGAGTCGCGGTCGCCCCACTGCAGGTCATCGAGGAAGAGGACGACCGGCCGCTCGTCGACGATGCGCGCCATCATCTCCCGCAGCGCGGCGAACGCCCGCCGCCGCAACTGCTGCGAGTCGACCACGTCCACCGCCTTGCGCCGCCCCTTCTTCACCGCCTCGATGCCGTCCAGCACGGGGAAGAGCCGGGCCAGAGCCATCACATCGGTGGGCAGCACGGCCTTCGCCTCGAGCGAGCTGAGGCTGCGCAGGTATTGGGTGAGGTCGTCGATCAGGCTGTCGAGCGCCTTGTACGGCAGCGATTCCTGCTCGTAGCAGCGGCCGCTGAGCACGACCACCGTCCGGTCCTCGGCGCGCGCGTCTTCGATGAAGCGCCGCACGAGCGTCGACTTGCCCATGCCCGAGCGGCCCTCGATCAGCACCGTCACGGCCTGTCCGCCGCGGGCGGTGGCCATCGCGTCGTGCAACTGCTGCAGCTCCGCGCTGCGGCCGACGAACGGCGCCTCGATCCGCTTTGCCTGCGTCGTGATGAGCGCCGTCTCGGCGGATTGCGTGTTCAGCCGGCGCAGGATCTCCTGCCCGCCGGGGCGGTGATCGGGAAGGCGCCGGAGCAGGTCGACGGTGAGCCGGTTGAGATCGGCGGGGATGCCGGAGACGACGGACGACGGCGACGGCGCGTCCATGCTCTGCTTGGCCAGCATCATGGAGTACGCATTGCCCGGGAACGGGAGCTGGCCGGTGAGCGCCTCGTAGAGCATCACGCCGACGGAGTACCAGTCGCTCGCCTCCGTCGCCGGCCGCTCGGCGATCTGCTCCGGCGACATGTAGGCGGGCGTGCCGGCGAAGGTCAGCTTGCGGTCTCGCGCGACGTCGGTGGCCAAGCCGAAGTCGAGCACGACGACCCGCCCCTGCGGCGTGACCAGGACGTTCGGCGGCTTGAGGTCGCGATGCAGCTTGCCGGCGCGATGCAGCGCGGCGACCCCTTCGCAGAGCTGGCGGAGCGCGGGGCGGAGGACGTCGAGGCGCGCCACGCACTGGCCGACGACGGGCGGCGGAGTGTGGGTGGAGGGGGTGATGGGCGGCGGGGTGGCGTCGCCGGCGGCGGGCATGGGGAGCATCGGCGGCAGCGGATCGGAGAGCGGCTGGGCCATCGGCGTCTGGCGCTCGGTTGGCAACAGCTCGCCGTCCTTCTCGAAGTCGCGCTCGGTCTGGCCGCTCGGGTGCGAGGGGTCGAGGGTCCAGCCGGTGGAGGGGCGGACGTAGGTGAGGAAGGTCATCCCCCGCACCAGCTCCATGGTGAAGAACCACTCCTCGCCGCGGTTGACCAGCTCGTACAGCGAGACGAGGTTCGGATGGGCGACGTCCGCCAGGGAGCGGAACTCCTGCTTGAGCCGGTAGATCGCCGCCGCGTCGGTCTCGATCAGTTTCTTGAGGGCGACGACTTCGTTGCGCTGCCGGTCGAAGGCCTCATAGACGACCCCCATCCCGCCCGACCCGAGGCGGCGCCGGATCTCGAAGCGGTCGCCGGCTGGCCCCGATCCGGTCGCGAATTCCGCCATCGGGGCTCATTGTGGCAGAACCGGGTGTCATCCTGAGCCGCGAAGACGGCGAAGGATCCGTACCTTAGGACGCGGCGCAAGATCGGTACGGATCCTTCGCTTCGCTCAGGACGACACATACCAATCGGCGGCGAGATCGGCCCACATCGGGTTCTTCGTCGCGATCAGCGCGTCCTTCTTCGCGCGCGTCCAGCCTTTGATCTGCTTTTCGCGCGCGATCGCATCGTTGATCTCGGTGAACTCCTCGAGATAGACGAGCAAGGCGCAGTTGAACTCTTTGGTGAAGCCGGCGCGGATGCCGTTCTTGTGTTGCCATACTCGGCGCTCCACGGAATTGGAAACGCCCGTGTAGAGCACGGTCCGATTCTTGTTGGTCATCATGTAGACGTAGTAGTTCCTATGTCCCATGAAGGTACGGATCCTTCGCCGTCTACGCGGCTCAGGATGACACGGCCGCCGCGGCGTACCCCTCGTGCTCCTCCTCATACCCGCCGTGGTACTCCAACTGCTCCGGGCGCTTGATCTGCGAGTGGGGCACGATGCGGTCGCGGCGGAGGCCGCGGAAGTCCTCCAGCCGGTTCCAGCCGCGGTCGGCGTGCTTTTCCAGGAACGCGGTCATCCCTTCCAGCAGGCCGCGGATCACATTCGGGCCGATGGCCTGGTCGAGCATCGCGGCGGTGCAGACCTGCGCGGTGCCGCAGCCGAGGAGGAAGTAGTTGAGAGCGTGCTCGAACGTGGAGATGCCGCCGATGCCGGAGAAGCTCTTGTCCGGGAAGCGGCTCGTCATCTGGGCCATCTTGGCCAGCGACTGCGGCAGGATGGCCGGGCCCCCCAGGCCGCCGGACGACACATAGCCTTCCACGTTCATCTCGAACTCCAGCGACTCGGGGTCGATGAGCGGCAGCGATGGGAACGTGTTCGAGGACGAGATCGCGTCCGCGCCTCCGCGGAACGCGGCGTCGGCCTCCAGGGCGATGTCCGTCGTCGACGGCGTCAGCTTCACCCACACCGGGATGCGCGCCACTTCCTTCACCGCCTGCGTCACCACCGAGCAGAGCACGCAATCCTTGCCGACGTTCGAGCCCATGTCGATGCGGTCCATGTGCGGGCAGGAGAAGTTCAGCTCCAGCGCGTCGGCTCCCTCGTCCTGCGCCGCCTTGGTCAGCGTCTGCCAGTTGTGCAGCTCCTTGTCGTTGCCGGAGCCGGCCATGATCGAGGCCACCAGGACGTGCTCCGGATAGGTCTTCTTGATGCGCGCCAGGCGGCCGATCCACCAGTCCATCGGCTTGTCCGAGATCAGCTCCCAGTTCCACGACGAATGCAGCGCCGAGTTCGGCCGCTTCTTCATCGAGAGCTTGTACGACTCGGCGTCGGCGCGGAGGAACTTCGTCTTCGGTCCCTTCACGTTCACGACCGGATGCAGGCCGATCGTCTTCGTCACCACGCCGCCCCAGCCCGCCTCGAAGGCGCGCATGATGTTGCTGTCCGATTCGGTGGGGGGAGCCGAGGCGAGGAGGAACGGATTACGGAAGCGGATGCCGGTGAAGACGGTCGAGAGGTCGGCGGCCATGAGGTTCTCCTATCGTTGGAAGACGATGAGTGTACACGAGTTACAATCTTCCGATGCCGACAACCGATGAAGTGATCCAGCACGCCGACGGCCGCGTCGAGCTGACCGACCACGCCTCGATCGAGCACAGCCGTCTCTACTCCGAGGACCTCGCGCCGGTGCCGGTGGCGAAACGCAACTGGACGACCTACAACTACGCCGCGCTCTGGATCTCCATGGCCCATTGCATCCCCACCTACATGCTCTCCTCGGCGCTCATCAGCGCCGGCATGAACTGGTGGCAGGCGCTGATCACCATCCTTCTCGGCAACACCATCGTGCTGGTCCCCATCCTCCTCAACTCCCATCCGGGCACGAAGTACGGCATCCCGTTTCCGGTCTTCGCGCGGGCCAGCTACGGGACGATCGGCTCCAACCTGCCGGCCATCATGCGCGCGCTCGTCGCCTGCGGCTGGTTCGGCATCCAGGCCTGGATCGGCGGCCAGGCGCTCTTCACCCTCTTCGAGGCGATCTGGCCGCGATGGAAGACGCTCCTCGGCGGGCCCATCGGCGGCCATACCCCGACCGAGTGGCTCTGCTTCCTCATCTTCTGGGCCATGAACATCTACATCATCTACCGCGGCATGGACCTGCTGCGGAAGGTGGAGAACTGGGCCGCGCCGTTCGTCCTGGTCATGACCGCCCTGCTCCTGGCCTGGGCCGTCTGGCGCGCGAACGGCCTCGGCTACCTGGTGTCCCATCCGGGCAAGTTCCGCACATGGGCCGAGTTCCGCCCCATCTTCATCCCGTCGCTGACGGCGATGATCGGCTTCTGGGCCACGCTCTCCCTGAACATGCCGGACTTCACCCGCTTCGGCCGCAGCCAGCGCGAGCAGGCCATCGGCCAGGTGGTCGCCCTGCCGACGACGATGACCGTCTTCGCCGCCATGGGCGTGATCATCACCTCGGCCGCGGCGGTCATCTACGCGAACGAGAGCATGAACGACCTCTGGGACCCGGTGAAGCTCGTCGGCCACTTCTCGCAGGCGTGGGTGGTGGGCATCTCGATGTTCACTGTCGTCGTGGCCACGCTCTCGGTGAACATCGCGGCGAACGTCGTCTCGCCGGCCAACGACTTCGCCAACGCGTTCCCGAAGCTGATCTCCTTCCGCACGGGCGGCCTCATCACCGGCATCGTCGGCATCCTGATGATGCCCTGGCGCCTGCTGGCCGATCCCTCCGGCTATATCTTCGAGTGGCTGGTCGGCTACTCCGGAGGCCTCGGCTCGATCGCCGGCGTGCTCATCGCCGACTACTGGCTGGTCCGCGACAAGCGCCTCTCGCTCCCCGATCTGTACAAGGAGGAGGGCGTGTACACCTACGCCGCCGGCTGGAACTGGCGCGCCGTGGTGGCCACCGTCGCCGGCTGCGCGCTGGCCTGGATCGGCAAGTTCGTGCCGTCGCTCGAGCCGCTCTACGACTACGCCTGGTTCGTCGGCTTCGGCGTATCGTTCGCGGTCTATTACCTGTTGATGAAGGTCGCCCGGCCGGCGCAGATCGCCGCGCCCGAGCCGGCATAAGGGGGAGAACGATGTCGCTCACGAGTCTGCTCTGGTTTCTGCTCATCGGCCTGATCGCCGGCTGGCTGGCCGGCCGCGTGATGCGCGGCGGCGGCTACGGCCTCCTCGGCGACATGATCATCGGCGTGATCGGCGCCCTCGTCGGCGGCTGGCTCTTCGGCGTCCTCGGTATCCACGCCGGCGGCCTCCTCGGCGCGCTGATCACGGCATTCATCGGCGCGATCCTGTTGATCTTCCTCCTCCGGCTGATCCGGCGAGCCTGATTGTTCAGCGCGGTCGGAAAGCTCGATTTCGAGGCGCGGATGGCCTTGTTCCAGGCCGCCCATCACGCGCGCGCATCGGGTGCGGCGATGTTGTCGCTGCCGATGGTCGCCGCCGCCTTCGCCTCGGCGCCATCGGTGGCGACGGCGGTGCTCGATCACGATGCCCTGCTGCGCGACCTCGGTGCGCAACCGGCGTCCGAAGTCGACTTCGGCACGATGCCGGGCGGTTTCTTCGGCATCCCGCTCGACGAGCGGGCGAAGAACGCCTTCGCCGCCCTCGAGCGCGACGTCGCCTCGGCCGCCGCGGAGTCGGTCCGCCCCTCGCGCGTGCTGCTGGCGTTCGCCGCGGTCGATGCCGAGCTGCGGGCGATCCTCGATCGCAATGACCTCACGGAAGACGTATTGCGCGCGCTGTCATCCTGAGCCGCGAAGACGGCGAAGGATCCGTACCCTACAGGCGCAGCGCGAGATCGGTGCGGATCCTTCGCCGTCTGCGCGGCTCAGGATGACACACGCGCAATCATGGCCAGATTCCCCGCAACCGCGCCACCGTCGCCACGCGCTGGATGGCCAGCGCGAACGCGCTCGTGCGCAGGTCGACCTTCGCATCATGCCGGTCGCGGATGGCGAGCTGCATCTGCAGGACCGCGTCCGTCGCGGCATCCATCTTCTGCCGCAGGTGCTCGTTCACGTGCTCCTCGCTCCAGTGCTCGTTCTCGATGTTCTGCACCCACTCGAAGTAGCTGACCGTCACGCCGCCGGAGTTGGCCAGGATGTCCGGCAGGATGGGGATGCCGCGCGCGAACAGCGCGCGGTCCGCAGCCGGCGTGGTCGGCCCGTTCGCTGCCTCGGCGATCAGCTTCGTCTGCACGCCGGCCACGTTGTCCGCCCGGATCTGGTTCTCGAACGCGGCCGGGATGAGCACGTCGCAGGGGATGTGCAGCAGCTCGTCGTTCGTGATGTTCTTCGTGCCGGAGAGGCCGACCACCGACTTGGTCTTGTCCTTGTGCGCCTGCGCGCGGCGAGGGTCGATGCCCTTCTCGCTCATCACGCCGCCGGTCGAGTCGCTCACGCCGATGATGATCGCGCCCGCCTCGCGGAAGAGCCGCGCGGAGATGGAGCCGGCGTTGCCGTAGCCCTGGATCACCACCCGCGCGCCGCGCAGCGAGTCGAGGCCGGGGACCGCCCCCGCCTCGATGGCCCGCCGCGTGACGAAGAGGCAGCCGCGCGCCGTCGCCTCGTTGCGCCCCAGCGAGCCGCCCATCCCGACCGGCTTGCCGGTCACGACCGGCAGGTTGTTCCGGCCTCGATGCATCATGTCGTACGTGTCGTAGATCCAGGCCATCGTCTCCGCGTCGGTGTTCACGTCCGGCGCCGGGATGTCGGTGTGCGGGCCGATCGTGTCGCCCAGCTCGGCGATGAAGCGCCGAGTGATCTTGCGCAGCTCGTTGCGCGAGAGCTGCTTCGGATCGCAGACGATCCCGCCCTTCGCGCCGCCGAACGGGATGTCCGCCACCGCGCACTTCCACGTCATCCAGGAGGCCAGCGCGCGCACTTCGTCCGGCGAGACTTCGGGGTGATAGCGGATCCCGCCCTTGCCCGGCCCGCGCACGCGCGAGTGCAGCGCGCGGTAGCCGACGAACGTCTGCACGTGTCCGTCGTCCCCCTCCACCGGGAACTCGATCGTGGTGAGCTGCACCGTCCGCCGGAGGTATTGACACAGCCCGTTCGGCAGGTCGGGGACGTATTGCGAGGCGAGGTCGAACTGCTGCTGCGCGATGGAGTAGGGGTTGAGGTCTTCGGCGGGTTTGAGGGACGAGGATTGTCCACGCGCAGAGCCGCGCACGCCCATGAGTCTCCTCCTTTGCGAAGGAGGTCACTATACTCCGGGCCGTCATGAAACGACTCCTCCTCCTCGCCGCACTCCTCCTCGTCACCGCCACCGCATTCGCCATCGACACCACCGACACGCGCCTCGTCTCCAACCCCGCGGTCAGCGCAGACCGGCTCGCCTTCTCGTACGCGAACGACCTCTGGATCGCCAACGCGGACGGGTCGGACGTCCGCCGCCTGACGTCGCATCCGGGCATCGAGGACGGCGCGCGCTTCTCGCCCGACGGCTCGCTCATCGCCTTCACCGGCAGCTACGAGCGGAACGTCGACGTCTACGTGATGCCGTCGACCGGCGGCGTCCCGAAGCGCCTCACCTGGCATCCGGGCAACGACACCGCCCTCGGCTTCACGCCGGACGGCAAGTCGGTCCTCTTCGCCTCGCCGCGCGAGGTCTACACCACCCGCTACCAGCAGCTCTTCACCGTGCCCGTTGGCGGCGGCCCGGTGACGAAGCTGCCCATCCCGCACGCGACGAAAGCCGCGTACTCGCCGGATGGCAAGACGATCGCGTACGTGCCGCTGCGCGAGCCGATGAACCAGTGGAAGCACTACCGCGGCGGACAGGCCTCGCGCATCGTCCTGTTCGACCTCGCCTCGTACAAGACCGTCGAGGTGCCGCAGCCCGAGGGACGGTGCAACGACACGGAGCCCGCGTGGGTCGGATCGAAGCTCTACTTCCGCTCCGACCGCAACGGCGAGTTCAACCTCTTCTCCTACGACCCGGCCACGAAGCAGGTGGCGCAGCTCACCTCGTTCAAGGACTTCCCGGTCGTCGGCCTCAGCGCCGGCGCGGGGAAGGTCGCGTTCGAGCAGGCGGGGTACATCCACCTCTTCGATCCTGCCTCGGCGCGCGAGCAGCGAGTCAAGGTCGGCGTCGCGGCCGACCTGCTCGAGACGCGGCCGCGCTTCGTCAAGGGCGCGAAGTACGTCCGCAACGCCGGCATCTCCCCGACCGGCGCGCGCGCGGTGCTCGAATACCGCGGCGAGATCATCACCGTGCCGGCGGAGAAGGGCGACGACCGCAACCTGACCCAGTCCGTCGCGGCGCACGACCGCTCGCCGGCCTGGTCGCCGGACGGCAAGTCGATCGCATGGTTCACGGACGAGACGGGCGAGTACGAGCTGCGCATCGCACCGCAGGAAGGGCGGGGGACGCCGAGAAAGATCAAGGTGGAAGGGGCGGGGTTCTATGAGGATCCGAAGTGGTCGCCGGACGGCACGAAGCTGAGCTACAGCGACAACGCCCACTCGCTCTACGTGGTCGACGTCCCGAGCGGTACCACATCCAAGGTTTCGGCGAACGTCGTCTACGGTCCGGAGAAAGTCCTCGACCACAACTGGTCGCCCGATTCGAAGTGGCTGGCCTACACGCGCAACAGCCCGACGTACTTTCAGACGATCTATCTGTACAGCGTCAACGACAAAAAGTCGTACGCGCTGACGGACGGCGTGAGCGATGCGCGCCTGCCGGTCTTCGATCCGAACGGCAAGTACCTCTACTTCGCCGCCTCGACTGACGCCGGCCCGGTGGCCGACTGGTTCGCTCAGTCGAACATCGACATCCGGGCCACGAACTCGCTCTATCTCGCCGTCCTGCCGAAGGGCGTCGTCTCGCCGCTGGCCAAGGAGACGGACGAAGAATCCGCGGCCGCCGAAAAGAAGGAGGAGAAGAAGGACGACGCCGCGAAAACGGCGTCCGTGGTCACGATCGACTTCGACGGACTCTCCCAGCGCATCCAGGCCTTGCCCCTCCCGCCCGCCGTCTACACCGCGCTCCAGTCCACGAAGAGTGGACAGCTCCACTACCTGAAGAGCAGCGCCGGCGCGAACCGCTACGGCCAGGGGGAGACCTCCCTCTGCCGCTTCGACCTCACCAAGCGGAAGGAGGAGTCCCTCGCGGAGAAGGTCGACGCCTTCGAGCTCTCCCGCGACGGAAAGCGCGTCCTGCTCCAGATGGGACAGAAGTGGTCGATCGCCGACCTCGGCGACAAGATCGATCCCTCCAAGCGGATGCTCGCCGTCGATCGCGTGGAGGTGAAGATCGAGCCGACCGCCGAGTGGCGGGAGATGTTCGAGGACGCGTGGCGCATCAA
This sequence comes from Thermoanaerobaculia bacterium, assembly GCA_035273585.1. Classification (GTDB taxonomy): domain Bacteria; phylum Acidobacteriota; class Thermoanaerobaculia; order Gp7-AA8; family Gp7-AA8; genus JAFAVZ01. The sequence continues at coordinate 11,657 of DATEOX010000677.1, read as the reverse complement.
CCGCGACTACTTCTACGACCCGAACATGCACGGCAACGACTGGAAGGCCGTGCGCGCGAAGTACGAGCCGTTCCTTCCGCACCTCGCCGTCCGCCAGGATCTCAACCGGGTCATGACCTGGATGTTCAGCGAGCTCTCGGTCGGGCATCACCGCCTCTCCGGCGGCGACACGCTCGCCGAGAACGACGCCATCCCGGGCGGCCTCCTTGGCGCCGACTACTCGGTGGACAACGGCCGCTACAAGTTCGCCAAGGTCTACGGCGGCCTCAATTGGAACCCGGAGCTCCGCTCCCCGCTCACCGAGCCGGGCGTCGACGTGCGCGACGGCGAGTACCTGCTCGCGGTGGAAGGGAAGGAGCTCCGCTATCCGGACAACCTCGACGCCCGCTTCGAGCGCACCGCGGGCCGCATCGTGGAGATCACGGTCGGCCCGAACGCGGACGGCACCGGCTCGCGCAACGTGAAGGTCGTCCCCATCGAGGACGAGACGCCGCTGCGCAACCGGGCGTGGGTGGAGAACAACCTGCGCAAGGTCACGGCCGCGACGCAGGGCCGCGTGGCCTACGTCTACGTGCCGAACACTTCCAACGCCGGCCACGACTACTTCAAGCGCTACTTCTTCCCGCAGGCCGACCGGCAGGCGATCATCCTCGATGAGCGCCACAACGGCGGCGGCTCCTTCGCCGACTACTACATCGACATCCTCCGCCGGCCGTTCATCAGCTACTGGACGATGCGCTACGGCGCCGACCTCAAGACGCCGCTGGCCTCCATCCAGGGACCGAAGGTGATGATCGTCGACGAGACGGCCGGCTCCGGCGGCGACCTTCTCCCGTGGATGTTCCGCAAGCTGCAGATGGGCACCATCGTCGGCAAGCGCACCTGGGGCGGCCTGGTCGGCATCCTCGGGTTCCCCCCCTTGATGGACGGCGGCAACATCACCGCCCCGAACCTCGCCTTCTGGACGCCAGAGCGCGGCTGGGAGGTGGAGAACGAGGGAGTGCCGCCGGACGTCGAGGTGGAGCAGACGCCCGCCGACGTCATCGCCGGCCGCGACCCGCAGCTCGAGCGCGCCATCCAGATCGCGCTGGAGCAGCTCGCGGCCAATCCGCCGCAGACGCCGAAGCGCCCGCCGTTCCCGGTGCGTGTGATGAAGTAGAAATGTGGGGCCGGCTCTACAGCCGGCCCGATATCGATGCTGGGCCGGCTAGAGCCGGCCCTACATTCTCCCAATGCACCTGCCGAAGCTGGCACGGGAGCGCTAGGCCCACGCCTCATCGAAGATCCGCGCGTCCTCCGCCACCTCCTGGAAGCTGGCCAGCTTGCCGTCGCGGATGTCGTAGATGTGCAGCGTGCGGAAGTCGTAGGCGCGGCCGTTGCGGTCGAACGTGTGTTCCGCGCGGACGACGCCGCCTCGGTCGCTGGTGAAGACGTCCAGCACGACTTCGCGAAACGTGCCGTTGGTCAGGCCCATGACGTTGGGAATCAGCCGCTCCCGGAACTCTTGGCGCGAGTAGATGCCCGCCACGCGGTTCGAGCCGGGTACTGTGAACGTGATGTCGGGCGTGCAGAGGGCGAGATAGCCGTCGACGTCGCCGGAGGTGAAGGTGGCGTAGGCGCGGCGCAGGAGCTCGTCGTGATCGTTCGGCATACCGGACCTACGACCTGCGCTCGGCTTCGGATTGCAGCACCCACGAAGGAGCCCCAACGTCCGGACGGGCTTTGCCAACCAACGCACCGGCCCGTGGCCGGCGGTTAGGACATCCAGTTGACGCCCGCCTCCTTGTTCCACTTCGTCGTCATCTTCTTCGACTTCGTCCAGAACTCGATCGAGCCGCGGCCGGTGATGTCTCCCACACCGAACTTCGACTCGTTCCAGCCGCCGAAGCCGAACGGCTCGCGTGGCACCGGCACGCCCACGTTCACCCCGACCATCCCGGCGCTCGCATTCTCCATGACGTAGCGGGCGACGCCGCCGCTCTCCGTGAACACCGAGGCCGCGTTGCCGTACGGCGAGCGGTGCTGGACGTCGAGCGCCTCCTCCACGTTCTTCGCCCGGATGATCGTCATCACCGGCCCGAACACCTCTTCCTGGGCGATGCGCATGTCCGGCGTGACGTGGTCGATGAGGGTGGGGCCGACGAAGTAGCCGCCTTCCTTGCCCGGGACGCTGTAGCCGCGGCCGTCGACCAGTACCTTGGCTCCCATCTGCTCCGCCTCGGTGATGTAACCCTCGATCCGCTCTTTTGCCTGGCGGGAGATGACCGGTCCGATGTGCCGCCCCGGGACCATGCCCCGCACGATGGACGTCATCCGCTCGATGATGTGATCGCTCTTCCCCACGGCCATCATCACCGACGCGGCCATGCAGCGCTGGCCGGCGCAGCCGGACATCGAGGCCACGACATTGCTTGACGTCATCTCCGGCTCCGCGTCCGGCATCACGATCAGATGGTTCTTCGCCCCGCCGAGGGCCAGGACGCGCTTGAGGTTGTACGTGCCGCGGCGATAGACGATCTTCGCCACCTTCGTCGAGCCGACGAAGCTGATGCCTTCGATGCCTGGGTGATCGCAGATGGCCTCGACGGTGGCCTGCCCGCCGTGAACGATGTTCAGCACGCCGTCCGGCAGGCCGGCCTCGCGCAGCAGCTCGGCGATGCGGCCGGCGCTGATCGGCACCAGCTCGCTCGGCTTGAGGATCATGCAGTTGCCGAGGGCGATGGCGTTGGGGATGGTCCAGTTCGGGACCATGTTCGGGAAGTTGAACGGCGTGATGGAGGAGACGACGCCCACCGGGTAGCGCTCCACGCGGCACTCGACGCCGCGGCTGACTTCGAGCACTTCGCCGGGGACGATCTGCGGCAGCGAGCAGGCGAACTCGCTCAGCTCGGCCGACTTGAGCACCTCCGCCCGCGCCTCGGATTCGATCTTGCCGTTTTCTTCGGTGACCAGCGCTGCCAGCTCGTCGATGTTCTTCTCCAGCAGCGTCTTGTAGCGGAAGAACACCTGCACCCGCTCCTTGAGCGGCGTCGCCGACCAGGCGGGGAAGGCCTTGCGCGCCGCATCCACCGCGCGGTCGACGTCCGCCGCCGCCGACAGCGGCACGCGCGAGATCACGCTCCCATCCGCCGGGTTGGTGATGTCGAGATACTCGCTCCCGTTGCCGTCCACGAACGCGCCGCCGATGTAGTTGCGCACGTCGGGATACTTGGTCGGGGTCTGCTGGTCGATGGTGGTCATGGCGCTCTCCTCGGATGAAGGGCTGAAATGTATCGCATTTCGCTGTCCGTTTCCGGACACCCCCGCCCGCCCCCGCACACCGCGTCGCACCTAAGTCGTTGAAAATACGAGCGTCAATCATGGCGCACGGTTTGACTTAGAGCACCCGCATGGATCGGGACCTGACGACGGATGAGCGGCGGCGGCGCGTGTGGAAGCGCGTCGTGCCCATTGCCGTGGCCATCGCCGCGGTGGCGTTCTCGCTCGCGGCGACCATGCAGTGGCTCAGGCCATCGGTCAAGAAAAGGGACATCCAGACGGCGCGGGTGGAGCGGGGGGCGATCGACGGCACCGTTCAGGCGAGCGGCATCGTCGTGCCGGCGAACGAGCAGGTGGTCTCCAGTCCCGTCGAAGCGCGCGTGCTGCGGATCGGGCGGCGGGCGGGGGACCGGGTGCGGGCGGGGGACGAGCTGCTCGCGCTCGACACGACCGGCGCGCAGCTCGAGCTGGCCCGGCTCGGCGAGCGGCTGGCGCAGAAGGAGAACGAAGCCTCGCAACTGCGGCTGCGCATCGACGAGACGCTGGCCGGACTCGAGGCGCAGCTCGAGCAGAAGAAGCTCGATGATGAGATCGCGCGGCTGAAGTCGGAGCAGACGCGCAGGCTGCGAGGCGAAGGCCTCGTCAGCGAGCAGGATGCGATGCTCGCCGCGACGGCGCAGAAGAAGAGCGCCATCGAGATCGCCCAGCTTCAGCAGAACGCGAAGCGCGCGCGCAGGACGGCCGAGGCGCAACTGCAGGCGGCGGCGCTGGAGATCGGCGGCTTGCGCCGCGACCGCGACGAGTCGCGCCGGCAGCTCGATCTGGCCATGATGCGCGCCACGCGCGACGGCATCGTGACGTCCATCGTCCAGGAGGAAGGGGCGATCGTGCGGCGCGGCGACGTGCTGGCGCGCATCGCCGACCTCTCCACCTTCCGCGTCGTGGCCACGCTCGCCGACATGTACGTGCCGCGCCTCGCCGCCGGCATGCGGGCGCGGATCAAAGTGGATGATGCGACGAGCGTCACGGGCACCGTCGACGCCATCGACCCGCGCATCGAGAACGGCGTGGCCCGGCTGCACCTCGTCCTCGATCCCGATGCGCATCAGCGTCTACGCAACAACCTGCGCGTCGACGTGCAGGTGATCACCGGCAGCAAGGCCGGCGTCCTGACCATCAAACGCGGCGCCCTCGGCGGCGAGACGCGCACCGAGGTGTACGTCGTGCGCGGCGACAAGCTGGTGAGGACTCCGGTCGCGCTCGGGATGCTCAGCGACGACCGCGTGGAGGTCATCAGCGGCCTGCGCGAAGGGGACGAAGTGGTGATCTCGAACATGAACGACTACGACGGCGTGAAGGAGCTGCGACTCAAATGATCAAGCTGGAGAACGTGAACAAGGTGTACCGCACCGACCGGGTGGAGACGCTCGCCCTGGAGAACATCAACCTCGACGTCGCCGGCGGCGAGCTCGTCTCCGTCATGGGGCCGTCGGGCTGCGGCAAGAGCACGCTGCTGAACCTCATCGGTCTGCTCGACGCGCCGAGCGCAGGGCGGCTGGCGCTGGAAGGCGAGGACGTGCAGAAGCACGGCGACCGGCGCCTGGCGCGCATCCGCAACGAGAAGCTCGGCTTCGTCTTCCAGAGCTTCCACCTCGTGCCCGATCTGAAAGTGCTGGATAACGTAGAGATCCCGCTGCTCTACCGGAAGATGTCCTCGGCGCAGCGGCGCAAGCTCGCCCTCGAGGCGCTCGACCGGGTCGGCCTCGGGTCGCGCGTGCATCACTTCCCGACGCAGCTCTCCGGCGGGCAGCAGCAGCGCGTGGCGATTGCCCGCGCGATCGTCGGGCGGCCGCGCGTCCTGCTCGCGGACGAGCCGACCGGCAACCTCGACTCGCAGATGGGAGACGAGATCATGGCCATCCTGGAGGACCTCAACCGCAACGACGGCACCACGGTGGTGATGGTGACGCACGACGAGCGCCTCGCCCGCCGCACGCACCGCATCGTCCGCCTCTTCGACGGCCGGCAGGTGGCGTGATGAAGTCCTATCTGACGCTCGCCCTCAAGGTCCTGCAGCGGAGGAAGTTCTTCACCTTCATCTCCCTCGTCGGCATCAGCCTGACCCTGGTCGTGCTCGTGGTGGCCACGGCCATTCTCGACGACGTCTTCGGCCCGCACGAGCCGCAGTCGCGCTTCGATCGGGTGCTGATGGTCAGCCGCGTGTCGAAGTCCGGTCCGCAGGTCACGACCAACATGAATCCCGGCTACGGCTTCCTGCACGACTACGTGCTGAACCTGCCGGGCATCGAGCGCGCCTCCGCCTACACCGAGCTCGTGACCACCGCCATCTACCGCGGCGGCGACCGCATCGAGACGCGCCTCCGCCGCACCGACGCCGAGTACTGGAAGATCCTCGACCATCGCTTCCTGGAAGGCGGCCCCTTCACCGCCGCCGACGTGCAGCGCGGCGCGCATCTGGCCGTCATCACGGACGAGCTGCGCACGAAGCTTTTCGGCCCCGGCCCGGCCGCCGGCCGCTCGTTCGAGCTGGAAGGAGATCGCTACCAGGTGGTGGGCGTGGTGGAGGCGGTGCCGATCACGCGCATCTCCGCCTACTCGCAGATGTGGACGCCAGTGACGACCCTGCGCACCGACTGGCAGCGCAAGTTCGTCGGCGACTTCTACGGCATCGTCCTCGCCCGCAGCCGAGGCGACTTCGGCCGCATCCAGGCCGAGTTCGCCCGCCGCGTCGCTGCCATCCCGATCGACGACCCCAAGGTCTACAACGAGATCCGGGCATCGATCAACACGCCGTTCGAGACCCTTGCCCGAGAGCTGGCGAACGGACCGGGGATGCGCAAGCTGAACCGCCACGCTCCACTCGTCGTGGAGCTCGTCATCGCCCTGGTGGCGATCATCTACATGACCCTGCCGGCGCTGAACCTCGTCACCCTGAACCTCAGCCGGATGCTGGAGCGGGCGCCGGAGATCGGCGTGCGCAAGGCCTTCGGCGCGCCGCGCGGCGCGCTGGTATCGCAGTTCGTGCTGGAGAACGTCGTTCTAACCGTCATCGGCGGCGTTTGCTCGTTCGTGCTGGCCGTCGCCGCGCTGGCCATGATCAACCGCAGCGGCTTCATCGACGGCGCCCGCTTCGCCCTCAACTGGCGCGTCTTCGCCTGGGGGCTGGCCATCGCCGTCTTCTTCGGCGTCCTCTCCGGCGTCTATCCCGCCTGGCGGATGTCGCGGCTGCATCCGGTGGAAGCCTTGCGCGGAGGTGCGCAATGATCCGTCATCTGCTCAAGCTCGTCTGGCATCGCAAGCGCGCGAACGCGTTGGTCATGGCCGAGATCTTCATCTCGTTCCTCGTCGTCTTTGCCGTGGCCACGATCGCCGCGATGGCCATCGGTGGCTGGAACCGTCCGCTCGGCTTCGACTGGCACGACGTCTGGGTCATCGCGCTCGATACACCGCCGGCCTCGCACGAAGGCATGCTGCCGCTGACCAGCGACGACCCCTCGCGCGTCCGGATCGCGCAGATCCTGCGCGAGACGAAGTCGTTCCCGCAGGTCGTCGACGCGGCGGTCTCGGAGACGCCGGCGTACGGCAACTCCGAGTCGGTCGGGCGGTGGGACCGCCACGGCCGCACCGTTGAGCTGCGCCGCGACAACGTCTCCGATGACTTCGCGAACGTGATGCGACTGAAGCTGGCGCGCGGCCGCTGGTTCGCCAGGACCGACGACGCGCTTGGCTACGTGCCGGTGGTCATCGACCGCGACCTGGCGCGCGAGTTCTTCGGCGACGACGACCCGATCGGGCAGAAGTTCGACGAGTACGACAACGTCGTCTTCCGCGTGGTGGGCGTGGTCGAGCCCTACCGCAAGTCGGGCGAGCTCTCCGGGCCGGGCGTCAACATGGCGTTTTTCCGCAAGTCGCTGGACAAGCCGAACGCCGAGATTCCGAACCAGGTCGTGCTCCGCGTCCGCCCCGGCACGCCGGCCGCGTTCGAGGAGGAGCTGACCCGGCGCCTGCACGCGGTCGCCCCCGACATCCCGATGCGTGTGCGGCGCATGGACCGGATGCGCGAGCTCGGCCTGCGCCTTCGCCTGATGCCGATGGTCGTCGCCGCCATCGTCGCGCTGTTTTTCATCACGATGGTCGCCCTCGGCCTGACCGGCGTGCTCTGGCAGACGGTCACCCGCCGCACGCGCGAGCTCGGCCTCCGCCGCGCCCTCGGCGCGAGCGGCGCCGGCGTCCGGGCCCAGGTGCTGATGGAAGTGGCGCTCGTGGCCACCATCGCCCTCATCGCCGGCGTGGTCATCGTGGCGCAGCTCCCCATCCTCGGCATCTTCCGCGTCGTGACGCCGGAGGCGTTCGCCACCGGCCTGGCGTGCGCGCTTGCGATGATCTACGGCCTCACGGTACTTTGCGGCCTCTATCCCGGATGGCTTGCTTCGCGCGTGCAGCCGGCGCAGGCGCTGCACTATGAATAGATGATCCTCATCGTCGACGATGATCCGTCCATCACGGCGTCGCTGGCGCTGTTGCTCAAGCAGCATGGATACCGGACCGTCGCCGCGCATGCGCCGTCCGAGGCGTTGGCCGCGATGCGCGCCGAGCGGCCGCGCCTGGTCATCCAGGACATGAACTTCACCCGCCGCACCTCGGGCGAGGAAGGGCTGCAGCTCCTCAGCGCCATCCGCGCCGAGGAGCCGGGCGTGCCGGTGATCCTGATGACCGCCTGGGGCTCGATCTCGCTCGCCGTCGAGGGGATGCGCCGCGGCGCGTCGGACTTTCTGACCAAGCCGTGGTCGAACGCGCACGTGATCCAATCGGTGGAGACAGCTCTACGCCTCGTGGAGGCGCGCGCAGCGGAGGCGGAGCAGCTCACCCGCGCCGAGCTCGATGAGCGCTACGACTTCTCCAACATCATCGGCAGCGACGCGAAGGTGCTGCGCCTGCTGGAGCTCATCGGCCGCGTGGCGCCGACCGACGCCTCGGTGCTGATCATGGGAGAGAGCGGCACGGGCAAGGAGCTCGTCGCCGAGGCCGTACATCGCAACAGCCGCCGGCGCGGCGGGCCGTTCGTGAAGGTGAACCTCGGCGGCATCTCGTCGACGCTGTTCGAGTCGGAGATGTTCGGCCACGTGCGCGGCGCGTTCACCGACGCGCGCGAGGCGCGCAAGGGCCGCTTCGAGGTCGCAGACGGCGGCACGATCTTCCTCGACGAGATCGGCGAGCTCGACGCCGGCTCGCAGGTGAAGCTGCTTCGCGTCCTGCAGGACCGGACGTACGAGGTGCTCGGCTCGAGCCGCGCGCGGACGGTCGACGTGCGCGTGATCGCGGCCACGAACCGCGACCTGCACGAGCTGGTGTCGGGCGGCGAGTTCCGCGAGGACCTGCTCTACCGGCTGAACCTGATCACGATTCAGTTGCCGCCGCTGCGCGAGCGCCGCGGCGACGTCCCCCGCCTGGCGAATCACTTCCTCCGTCTCGCCGCGCAGGCGTATGGCGCGGAGGTCGACGCGCTCACGCCGCGCGCCGTGGAGTGGCTGCGCGGCCAGCCGTGGCCGGGCAACATCCGCCAGTTGCGCCAGGTGATCGAGCGTGCGGTGCTGATCCGCGGCGGGCGGGAGCTGGACGTCGATGACTTCATGGCTGTCCGTGACGCCGCCGCCCGCCGCGACCCCGCCGCCCTCCCCGAGCCCGGCGCGATGACGCTCGACGAGATCGAGAAGGCCATGATCGAGAAGTGCCTGCGCGCGTACGACCGCAACCTTTCGCGCGTGGCCGAGGCGCTGGGGCTGAGCAGGGCGGCGTTGTACCGCAGGCTGGAAAAGTACGGGCTGGACGCATGAAGAGACGCCCCTCACCCGGCGCTTTGCGCCACCCTCTCCCCGCAAGCGGGGCGAGGGTTCTTCGCCAGAGCCTTCTCCCCGCGCGGCGGGGAGAAGGTGCCCGAAGGGCGGATGAGGGGCGTGTATGGTGCGCAGTCCCCTCACCCGGCGCTGCGCGCCACCCTCTCCCCGCAAGCGGGGCGAGGGTTCTTCGGGCGGATGAGGGGCGGCCATGACCCTCCGCGCGAAGATCGTCCTTTACATCGTCGCCCTCCACCTCGTCCTCGGCGCGGCGGCGGTGTTCGTGCTCATCGAGAAGCGGATGCTGCTGTTCGCTGTCGAGGCGCTGTTCGTCGTCTCGATCATCATCAGTTGGCGGCTGGTGCGGGCGCTGTTCGTGCCGCTGGAGCTGATCCGCACCGGCGCGGAGCTGATCAGTGAGCGCGACTTCACGAGCCGCTTCACGGCGGTCGGGCAACCGGAGATGGACGCTCTGATCCGCGTCTACAACGCGATGATCGACCAGTTGCGCGACGAGCGCCTGGCGGCCGAGGAGCAGTCGCAGCTTTTGGCCAGGATCGTCGAGGCATCGCCGTCCGGCGTCGTGATCTGCGACTTCGACGGGGCGGTGGTGCAGATGAACCCCGCGGCGGCGCGGCTGATGCCGGTCGATCTCGCGTCGGTGCCGGTGGGGGAGTCGCGATTGATCGCCCATCACGGGACGCGGCGGCTGAAAGTCTCGCGCGCGGAGTTCCGCGACCGCGGCTTCGCCAAGTCCTTCTTCATCCTGGAGGAGCTGACCGAGGAACTGCGGCTGTCGGAGAAGGCGGCGTACGAGAAGCTGATCCGGATGATGTCCCACGAGGTGAACAACTCCGTCGGCGCGGTGCGCTCGCTGCTGGAGTCGTCGCTGCGCTACGCGGCGGACGTGCGCGCGGAAGACCGCGAGGATTTCACCAGCGCGCTGACCATCGCCTCCTCGCGCATCGACGCCCTGAACCGCTTCATGTCCAGCTTCGCCGACGTCGTCCGCCTCCCGCCCCCCCGCCGCACGCCCACCCCTCTCCGCCCCCTCGTGCAGTCGCTCGCCTCGCTTCTGCGCCCCGAGCTCGAGGCGCGCCGCATTGCGCTGCAGCTCGACCTCGCCGACGTGACGGCGGACGTCGATGCGCACCAGTTCGAGCAGGTGCTGCTGAACGTGTTGCGCAACGCCGCCGAGGCGATCGCCGAGGACGGCGCGGTCGCGGTGACGCTGCGCCCCGACGCGCTGCTCATCGCCGACAGCGGCCCGGGCATCGCCGAGGAGGCGCAGGCCGACCTTTTCACGCCGTTCTTCACCACCAAGCGCGACGGCCGCGGCCTCGGGCTCACCATCGTGCAGGAGATCCTCACCAACCACGGCCTCCGCTTCTCGCTCGAGAACCGGGCGGGAGGAGGGGCGGAGTTTCGCCTGTCATTCTGAGCCGCGAAGACCGCGAAGAATCTTCCGGCGATGGGAGGAGATCCTTCGCCGTCTGCGCGGCTCAGGATGACAGGGGCTCGCTATCGCGTGAGGCGCGCTTCCTTGACCACCGGCGGAATCACCGAGTCGAGCCGCCGCCGCGTGGCCGGGACCTTCTTCATGTAGCGCTCCGTCTCGGGGAGGGATCCGATCAGGCCGGCGAGCATCCGCTTCACGTTGTGCGAGCCGCCGTTGTACAGCGCGGCGGTCATCTCCTCCACCTTCGACTCCGAGCGGGCCAGCTTGCGCGCCTCGCCGGCTTTGCGCTCCAGGTGGCGGACGAGGAACGCGGCCATCTTCTTGGCCGAGAAGCGCTCGTCGAGCGTCTCGCCGAGGTACTCGCTGGCGGCGTAGGCCATGTTCTTCTTCACGTACGCGGCGCGGATGCCGAAGTGCTCTTCGATGCGCCGGTCGCGCTCCGCGGCCAGCTCCTTCTGGTAGCGCTTCCAGGCCGCGAGCTGCGTCTGCTTCATGGAGCGGTACTCCGCGCGCGTGTCGTCGCGGAAGGCGCGCAGCTCGGCGCGGGAGCCGTGGTCGAGGAGGCGCCCGAGGCGCTTGAGCGTCGCGGCGTTGTGCTCGTCGGCCTCCTTGATGTTCGCGAAGTAGCGCTTCGAGCCGTAGGGCGAGAGGAGCTGCAGCTCGTCGATCCCTTCCCGGCGGAGGGCCTTGGCCGAGTCGAGCAGGTGCCGGGCGCGGTTGCGCGTCTTCGCGTCGTCCTTCGCGACGACGAGCGAGGCGATCGTGTCCGCGTCGCCGAGGGGTTTCTTCATGATGTAGGCCCGGGCGCCGATCAGGTAGTCGGACGTGACGAACAGCGGGCCGTTGAACTTCTCCTGCCGGCAGGCGACCGGCGTCGCCTGGGCCAGCCCCACCGCTCCCGCCTCGGAGACGTCGAGAATCTTGCCGTTCGTCTCCGCATGGGCGATGGCCAGCAGCAGCGTGACCGACGGCGATGCCGGATCGTTGCGCGAGGCGTCGTCGATCACCGTGACCAGCTCTTCCGGGTTGCGCGTCCACATCGTGGAGAGCTCGCGCGCCAGGGCATCGATGCGCCGGTTGATGGT
>DATEOX010000676.1:0-8579 GCA_035273585.1 Thermoanaerobaculia bacterium | reverse complement strand
GTCCAATCCCTGGCATGCCGGCGCGGAGAAGGCATTTCCGGGCGGCTGGAACGGCAGGCCCGGTTCGCCGCGCGCCGCCGATGCGTTCGACGAGCCGGACTACTACGCGGTACGGCTGCCGGACGACACGGTGAACTTCGGCTTCGAGCGCGAGCTGGCCGAGCGGATCGTCCGTCCCGATACGGCGCTCTCGGAGCTCTTCACCCGCTGGTATGGCAACGACGACTATGCATTCCGCTCCGACGAGGTCATCCAGTTCCTTCGCCAGGACCAGGAGAACCGCGGCGTGGAGAACGCCGCGATCGTGCTGCCCGGAGGGGGCGTCAAAGGCGCCTATCAGGCCCGGCTCCTCGATTTTCTCTATGACGACCACCTCATCGCGAACCATCGCGATCCGCAGCGCGCGCTCGCTCCGGGAGCGCTCGACGTGCGGCACATCGTCGGCACGTCCGGCGGTGCGATGGTCGGCTTCTTCGCCTCGCAGCGGAGCGTCCCGCCCTACCCTCTCGCCCCGACGTTCGACGACTTCCTCGTCCTGCAGCAACCGGCGAAGAGTCTGATCCCTGCCGCGTTTGCCGCGCCGCCGGCAGGCGACGGGGCATCGAAGCGCCTTCGCCTCGGCGATCTCGCCCGCCTCTGGATCACCGATGCGAACGAGGTGCTGGCCCGTCCCGGAACGATCTTTCCGCCGGCCGATCTGCCGCGATGGGCGACGCTTTGGGTGATCCTCGTCCTCTTCGGCTTCCTCCTGCATCGCCGGATCGATTATCTGGCCGTGATGCGCGACATCAGGATCGAGTGGCCGCCGCTCCCCGAGGAGCCCCCGGAGTGGAAGGTCCGGCTCCTGCTGCTGGCGATGATGATCGCCACGCCGCTCGCCGCTCGCGCCGTCGCGCGGACGACGCCGAACTACGTCGCTCTCGGAGAGGGGATCGCGTACGCGCTGGTCGTCGTGATCGGTCACTACGCGTATGCCACGAGCGGCACCAGCAACGAGCGCAAGTCCACCCGGCCCGCCTGGTATTTCCTTGCCGGCGGCGGCGTCATCATGGCCGGTCTTCTCACGAACTTCTTCGTCGGACGGTCGATCGCCGATCTCTCCGCGTGTGCCGCGCTCACCTCCAACACCGGGTGGGAGCTCGCCGCGATCGCGCTGCTCCTCGTCGGCGTGCTCCTGCGCGTCCGAGCCGTATCCGGGGAAACGCCGACGGATGTGAAGCTCGCCTATGTCTCGGCGGTCCTGGCTCTGCTTGCGGTCGTCGCCGGCGCGTTTCTCGCCCTCTGGCTGGCCACCGCGCTCGGCCTCGCCTCCACGCTGGAGCTGACGCGGAACTACTGGCTCGCGGTCCTGCTCGGCGGCGGGATCACCACATGGATGCTGGCCGGCTACGCGGTCCGGAAACCACAGACCGGCATGCGTAAAGCCGTTGCCGCGGGGCTTGCCTTCTGGATCCGACTGCAGCCCAAGCGATTTCTGGCCAGTCCGGTCCGCGCCCTCGTCTTCAGCTCCGGCATCGCGCTCCTTCTCTGGACGCTCATCGCCGCGCCGGGCCTCTACTCCGGCTGCCGCGCGTTCGAGACGTTCGCCGCGATGCAGGACCGCTTCGCGGGCAGGAAGACGAACGGCTACACGCTCCTGTCGAACCTCGTCGTCACGGCCACGTCTTTCGGAACCCAATCGAAGGCGGAAGGCGTCTATCAAGGCGACTACTACTGCTGCACGGAGGGTGACGACGAGTGCGAGCAGATGGCGGCGCAGCGCGGGAACGTCATCCGCTTCCCGAAGGACCGTTTCGTCGGCGCCGTCTTCGCGTCCGGCTCGCCCTTCCCGATCTTCCCGCCCCGCGCGCTCCTGCCGACGGCGGGGCGGGACAGCGTCGACTTCATCGACGGCGGCTACACGCACAACGTGCCGCTGGAGGGGGCGGAGATCGTCGGCGCGCAGCAGGTGCTGCTGATCCGTTCCGCCGCGCCGCCCGTGGACGACCACGGAAGCGAAGCGGTGACCGAGTGGGCCAGCCATCTCGCTCTCGGATCGTGGAACCTGATTCCGTTCCTCTTCGAGCGCTCGCAGGCGATCGACAAAGGGGCGAGCGGCAAGATGGTGGTCGCCTCCCTCGCTCCCGATCCGGAGCGCGGCGATCCGCCGTTCCTGATGGACTTCCGCGACGACACCGTCCGCTCGCTGGTCCGCGACGCGGCGGTCGACTACCTCAGCGGACGCATCGGCCGGGTGGAGGCGTGGGGCGTGCCGCGCCTGTACCGGCGCATCGAGCCCTCCGGAAAGACAGGAAGCCCTGCATGACGGTCCTATCATTGCGACGATGGACTGTCCCAACTGCCATTCCGAGCGGGTGCGGCGGGGCGGGCGGACGATCTGGCTCGTCTACCTCGTGCTGCTCCTCACGGCGGTGCCGGCGGTGCTGATCTTCCGCCTGCACGCGGGGCTGGTGGCGGCGACGATGCTCGCGGCGATCGTGCTCGCGCATCTGCTGCTGGGCGAGCGGGTCTGCCTCGACTGTGGGACGCAGTGGCGTGGCGGTGGGCCGGGATGACAACCGGACTCTTTCGTGTTACATCCGCCGCCTCAGATGCCCGACCCACAGTTCATCCGTAATTTCTCGATCATCGCCCACATCGACCACGGCAAGACGACGCTCTCCGATCGTCTGCTGCAGCGGACGGGCGCCGTCGAGCTGCGCGAAGTCCACGAGCAGATGCTCGACGACATGGACCTCGAGCGGGAGCGCGGCATCACGATCAAGGCCCGCGCCGTGACCGTGCAGTACCGGGCCAAGAGCGGCCAGGAGTACTCCTTCAACCTCATCGACACGCCGGGGCACGTCGACTTCAGCTACGAGGTCTCGCGCTCGCTCGCCGCCTGTGAGGGGGCCATCCTCGTCGTCGACGCCACGCAGGGCGTCGAGGCTCAGACGCTGGCCAACTCGTACCTGGCCATCAACAACGACCTGGCCATCCTGCCGGTGATCAACAAAGTCGACCTGCCATCCGCCGAGCCGGAGCGCGTCCGCGAGCAGATCGAGAACGTCATCGGGCTCGACGCGCACGATGCGGTGCTCGCCTCGGCCAAGGCCGGCATCGGCATCGACGAGATCCTGGAGAAGCTCGTCACCCACATTCCGGCGCCGACGGGCGACGAGAACGGCCAGCTCCGCGCGCTGCTCTTCGACTCCTGGTACGACCCGTACCGAGGAGTCATGTGCCTCGTGCGCATCGTGGACGGGGAGCTGAAGAAGGGCGACAAGGTCAAGTTCCTCTCCACCGGCCGCGAGTACGAAGTCACGGAGATGGGCATCTACACGCCCAAGCCGAAGGCCATCGAGCGCGCCGGCGTGGGCGAGGTGGCGTACTTTGCGGCGAACATCAAGGACATCGTCCAGGCGAAGATCGGGGACACGGTGACGCTGGCCAAACAGAGCCCCGAGGCGCTGCCCGGCTTCGAAGACGTCAAGCCGATGGTCTTCGCCGGCATCTTTCCCATCAACACCGACGACTACGAGAACCTGCGCGATGCGGTGGCCAAGCTCAAGCTCAACGACGCCTCCTTCAGCTACGAGCCGGAGGCCTCCGTCGCCCTCGGCTTCGGCTACCGCTGCGGCTTCCTCGGCCTGCTGCACATGGAGATCATCCAGGAGCGGCTGGAGCGCGAGTTCAACCTCGAGCTCATCACCTCCGCGCCGGGCGTCCGCTACCGCGTGACGACGACCGACGGCGAGACGGTGGAGATCGAGAACCCGCAGAAGATGCCGGACGCCTCGTACATCTCCAAGATCGAGGAGCCGTTCATCGAGGCCACGATGCTGTCCACCGACGAATTCGTCGGCCCCATCCTGGCGCTGGCCATCGACCGTCGCGGCGTGCAGAAGAAGCTCGAATACGTGGCCGCGAACCGGGTGATGATCGTCTACGACATGCCTCTGAACGAGGTCATCCTCGACTTCTTCGACAAGCTCAAGTCAATCTCCCGCGGCTATGCCTCGCTCGACTACCAGTTCATCGGCTATCGGGAGAGCGACCTGGTGAAGATGGACATCCTGGTCAACGGCGAGGCCCTCGACGCGCTCAGCCTCATCGTGCACAAGGAGAAGGCCTACGGCCGGGGCAAGCTGCTCGTGGAGAAGATGAAGGAGTTCATCCCCCGGCAGATGTTCGAGGTCGCGCTGCAGGCGGCCATCGGCAACCGCGTGGTGGCCCGGGAGACGGTGAAGGCGCTGCGCAAGAACGTCCTCGCGAAATGCTACGGCGGCGACATCACCCGCAAACGCAAGCTCCTCGAGAAGCAGAAAGAGGGGAAGAAGCGGATGAAGCGCGTGGGCAAGATCGAGATCCCGCAGGAAGCCTTCCTGGCGGTGCTGAAGATCGACTAAGCCGGCACGGCCTGTCATCCTGAACAGCGAAGACTGTGAAGGATCTCCTGATGCGGGCGGACAGCGCTCGTGCCGGGAGATCCTTCGCCGTCTCCGCGTCTCAGGATGACACCTCTAAGCCGGCCTTGCGGCCCCGCATCGGCACTCGTCGAGCCGCATCGGCACGCGCCGCTTGCAGGTGGGGCAGTCCCATACCATGGGCGCCGCCGGCGCGGCGTAGGCCACCTGCGCCGGCTTCTTCTTGTTCGACGTCGCCACGACGCCGATGACCACGGCCACGATCGCGCCGAGGACGCCGGCGAGGCCGATGCTCTTGAAGTTGAAGCCGCCATGATCGTAGACGCCGGTGGTAGCCATGGCGGACGACTCGAAGATGGGGCGGTAGCGGTCGATCTCGGCGGGCGGGCAGCCGTAGGTGAGGACCGCCGCGCTGGTCTTGCCCGGGATCATGTACTGCACGAGCTGCAGCGCGCCGCGAGGCGTCTCCATGACGGAGGTGACGACGCCGATGTCGGTGCCGCGGAGCTTCGCCACCTTGGTCTCCTTCACGTTCATGGTGAAGCCCGAACGAGCCACGCCGCGGGTCATCTCCGCCGCGGTGGCGTCCACCATGGCCTGGGTGACGCGGCCGCTGCCGGCCTGCTCGATGGCGTTGAAGGAGACGAGCGACCCCTGCGCGGACGTCATGCGCGGGTCGACCGCGTAGAGCACGTACTTGCCGCTCCGCCCCTCCCGCACGACGAAGTCGGGGATGTCGACCGTCGGCGCACCGCGGTCCGTGACGTTGATCCAGCCGTCGGGGATCTCGTAGGTGAACTCGCTGGCGCCGTGCGCGGCCGAGGCGAGGATCAGGCAGAGAACGGCGAGAACGATCGCTTTCCGCATGATGGATAGGATACGACGGCAGCGTCCGCTGTGCGCCCGGCGCAAATAATGTTGGCAAGTTTCTCGCTCTTCGACGGAATCGGCGCAAACGCGCCGTCGATCATTTGAAAAGAGGAGTTTGAAGTCGAGACGAGGCGATCCCCTCCTCGACCTGTGCACAAGCCGAAGCGGATCTCTCTCCCCCGACAAGGAGGGTTCCGTGAAATCTCCCCGGTTGTTCCTGTTCCTTGTCATCACGATCGTCGTGCTCTACGCCGCGGGTGCCCGCGCCGACGGCGTGGACATGAACGATCCGCGCCGCGCCCTCGGACGCGAAGACGACATCCGCGTCGATGCGCAGCTCGTCCAGGACACCGTCTCGTCCAGCTCGCCTCTGAACGTCCGCTATCAGATCCAGAACTTCACCGGGCATCCGGTCGCGGTCGCGGACAAGGTATCGGATGTTTCCTACGACCTCGACACCGCCACCATCACCTTCTCCATCGGCGCGGAAGTGCCGAAGGACGGCGCGATGCCCCACCTGGTGCTGGTCGCGCCGGGCGAGAAGAAGGTGCTGCGCTCCGGCGGCGTGGTGCAGGTGGCGGTGCCGAGCGTCCGCTCGCCGTTCATCGTCGTCCCCCGTTTCGTGCAGATCAAGGTCAACATCCTGCGCGACCTCGTGCCGTTCCGGGAGCTGATCGCCGACCAGGAAACGGCGAAGGTCCCGCCGCAACTGACCGACGCGCAGTTCGACCATTGGATGGAGGCGAACGACGCGATCTTCCTCAACGCCATTCCGGTGCACTGGCAGGCGGGCAGCCGCGGGATCTCGGCCGCCGACCGCGGACCCGCTGGGTCCTTCTGATTGCGACCGGCCGGTTCGTTCTGAGGAGGATTTTGCGGTAGGGTGGGGACGTTGCTCCGCGCATGGAGGAGGCCTCCTTGAAACGCACTCGCTGGGTTGTGTCCGTAGCCGCGCTGCTTCTGGCTCTCTCGTGCAGCACTACCGCGCCGGTCAACATGGCCGAGCCGCGTCGCGTGGTGGGGATGGAGAATGACGTTCGCCTGGACGCCGAGGTGATCGGCGATCAGCTCCAGACCTCCACCGTCATCAGCATCAAGTACGACGTCACGAACAAACGCGACTCGGCCATCGCCGTGGCGGACATCAACCCGGAGGCGACTTACGATCCGGAGACGCAGACGGTGACGGTGAGCCTGGGGGCGGAAGTGCCGGGCCACGAGCTCGTGCCGCGCCTCATCTCCGTGAACCCCGGCGAGAAGAAGACGTTCAACACCGCCGCGCACGTGAACATCATCGTCGGGGAGAGCGCCTCCACGCCCCGCACCCGCTTCCCGAACAAGCTGCAGATCAAGCTCAACTTCCTGGGCGACGCGCGCCCGTTCATGCAGGTGGTGAACATCGCCGAGCGCGGCGTGCACGACCCCAAGCTCGCTGACGCCCTCTTCTCCCCATGGCTGGAGCGCAACGAGACGATCTTCACGAACTCCCTCCCCATGCGCTGGAACGCCCCGAAGGAGATCATGAGCACGCCGACGCGGAGGACGAGGAGGCCGTGAAGCAGTTGTTGGTTGTTAGTTGTTGGTTGTTGGTAGGAAGCCCGGCCGGGTCACACTACTAACAACCAACAACTAACAACCAACAACCCGTACAAACACGAACGGCCGCGGAAGTCGCCGCGGCCGTAGCACACCCGAAACCAGCAATCAGAACGACCCGACGGCCTCGCTCTCGTTCTCGTACACCTCGAAGACGGTGATGAGCTGCGTCACGTGGAGCAGCTCGTTGAGCTTGGCCGGCAGGTGCAGCAGCTTGAGCTTGCCGCCGCGGTTGGTGACGGTGGTGAACGAGCCGACCAGCTCGCCGATGCCGGAGGAGTCGATGGTCGTCACGCCGCTCATGTCCAGGAGAAGGTTCGTCTTTCCCGAGTTGAGGGCGCTGCCGATGACTTCCCGGAGCTGCTGGTCGCCCGCGCCGATCGTGATCTTGCCGTCCAGCTTGATGATCTCGACCCCGTTGACGCTGCGAGAACTGGCTTTCATGTTTTCTCCTTCTCCCTGCCGGCAGGCCGGCGAAACATATCAGGCTTTGGTACTGGCGATGCCGCTCCCTTTCGCCAGGTTCTTGACCATGACCAGCGACGTGCCGCGGCCGTCCCGGAACGAGTAGCGGATCTCGTCCATGAACGTCTTCATGTAAAAGATGCCCCGGCCGCTCGTCTTCATCAGGTTCTGCGGGTTGAGCGGGTCGCTCACCTTCTCCGGATCGAACCCCTCGCCCTCGTCCGAGATCGTGATCTCCAGCTCCGGGCCGCGCAGGCTGAAGGTCGCGTTCACCTTCTTCTTCACGTCCAGCTTGTTGCCGTGCTTGATGGCATTGGCCACCGCTTCCCGGACGGCCATGCCGATCCAGTGCGAGCCGTCTTCATCGAGGCCGGCGTTCTCGCAGAGATGTTCCGCGATCACCTGGACCAGTTCGATGTTTTCGAAGCGGCTGCTGATGGTGATCTCGATCCGCTCGCCGTCGCGTTCCATGGATTAGCCCGCGCATTCTAGTGGAATGGCCTCCCGCGCAAAAGGGGTTGAGCCAGCCGTGCCGAAACGCCTCCTCCCTTTTGTTTTCCTCGTTTTCCCGTTCGTCACATCCGCCCAGCCCGCCCAGCCGCTGGCGAAAGAGATGGCCGCCGTGGAGCGCGTGCGCGGCCTGCGCTTCCTCCGGCCGGTGAAAACGAAGAGCGTCCTCCGCGCCGACCTGCCGCGCATCCTCCGCGCGGAGATGATGAAGAGCACGCCATACTCGGCCGACGACTACGCGCTCATCCTCCGCTCCCTCCGCCTCGTCGGCGATGACGTCCCCGATCCGGTGGGGAAGATGATCACCCTCCTGCAGGGCCAGGTCCTCGCCTTCTACGACCCGCTCTCCCACACCTACTACTCATTGGACACGCTGCCCGACGCCGCGAAACCGCTCGGCAACGCGGAGCTCATCGAGTCGTCCGTCGTTTTGCACGAGCTCACCCACGCCCTGCAGGACCAGCACTTCGACATCGGCACGCGCGACTACGCGCTGCGCAACGACTGGGACGCCAGCCTTGCCTATCACTCGCTCATGGAGGGCGACGCCTCGCTGGTGATGATGGCCTCGGTCATCGAGGGGATGGGCGGCTCGTTCGACGAGATGGTGAAGAACGAGGCCGTGTTCTCCGTGCTCACCAGCGCCGCCGCGTCGGACAAGACCATCGATGACGCCGCGCCGCGCTACTTCGTCGAGTCGCTCAAGTTCCCCTACATCGACGGCCTGAAGTT
>DATEOX010000675.1:0-7652 GCA_035273585.1 Thermoanaerobaculia bacterium | reverse complement strand
TGCGCGGGCAGAAGATGAAGGGCCCCATCCTCTGCTTCGTCGGACCGCCGGGCGTGGGCAAGACGTCCCTCGGCCGCTCCATCGCCCGCGCCCTCGACCGCAAGTTCGTGCGCATCTCCCTCGGCGGCGTGCGCGACGAGGCGGAGATCCGCGGACATCGCCGGACGTACGTCGGCGCGTTGCCCGGCCGCATCATCCAGGGCATCAACCAGGCCCAGACCTCGAACCCCGTCTTCATGCTCGACGAGGTGGACAAGATCGGCGCCGACTACCGCGGCGATCCATCGTCGGCGCTGCTCGAGGTGCTCGACCCGGAGCAGAACTTCTCCTTCCGCGACCACTACCTCGGAGTGCCGTACGACCTCTCCAACGTGATGTTCATCGTCACGGCGAACGTCCTCGACACCATCCAGCCGGCGTTCCTCGACCGGATGGAAGTCATCCGCCTCTCCGGCTACACGGACGAGGAGAAGCTTTCCATCGCCAAGCAGCACCTCATCCCGAAGCAGATGGAGGAGAACGGCATCAAGGACGTGCCGGTGGTCTGGACCGACTCCGGCATCACGAAGGTGATCACCGGCTACACGAAGGAAGCAGGCCTGCGCAACCTGGAGCGCGAGATCGGCACGATCTGCCGGAAGATCGCCGTGCAGGTGGCGGAGGGAAAGACCGCGGAGAGCTACCGCATCACGGACGCGAACGTGGACAAGTTCCTCGGGCCGATGAAGCATTTCGCCGAGGAGCTGCTGGAGCGCGATCAGGTAGGCGTGGCCACCGGTCTGGCGTGGACCGCGGTCGGTGGCGACATCCTCTTCATCGAGGCGACAGCGGTGAAAGGTAAGGGCAAGCTCCAGCTCACCGGCCAGCTCGGCGAGGTGATGAAGGAGTCGGCCCAGGCCGCGCTGACCTACGCCCGCGCGCACGCCGCCGAGCAGGGGATTCCGGACGACTACTTCGAGACGCACGACATCCACATCCACGTGCCGGCGGGCGCCATCCCGAAGGACGGGCCGTCCGCCGGCATCACCATCACCACGGCCATCATCTCGGTGCTGACCGGGAAGCCGGTGCGCCGCAACATCGCCATGACCGGCGAGGTGACGCTGCGCGGCGACGTTCTCCCGATCGGCGGCGTGAAGGAGAAGGTGCTCGCCGCCCGCGCGGCGAAGATCAACACCGTGATCCTGCCCAAGCTCAACGAGCGCGACCTGGTGGACGTCCCGGAGCCGATCAAGCGGGACATGCAGTTCCACTTCGTCGAGCACGTCGAGGACGTGCTGCGCATCGCCCTGCTCTCGCCGGACGCCGCGGAGCAGAAGACGACGGAGCGGGCGGGGCGGGAGTCGAAGCCGCTGCCCGAGCCGGAGCCGGCCCCCGCGGCGGCGGGCTGAGCCGCAGCTCGCGGTAGGGAAATCCCGACGGGCGGCACTCCATCTCACAGGAGGTGAGGGTGCCGACGCCGTCGCGTCCCTGGCTGAAGGTCTTCATCAGCTATTCGGCGAACGACGAGTTCATGGTCCGGAACATCGTCGATCAACTGAATGCGCGGGGTGTGGAGACGTACTGCTCGGCCATGGACTCACAGGTCGGCGACGGGATCGTCGAATCGGTGGAGAAGAACCTCGCCGACGCCGACCACTTCCTCGTCCTGCTCACGCCGAACTCCATCAAGAGCGACTGGGTGAAGATCGAGATCGGGGCGGCGCTCTTCCGGGAAAAGAAGATGCGCATCGTCCCCATCCTCATGTACCTGGACCGGAACCGGATCCCCAAACCGATCGACCGGCTGCAGATCGTCAGCCTCGACATCAAGGACATCGACCGCTATTACGACGAGGTGGCGGGCTGGCGCAGCCGCGAGCCGGTCGTCGGCCGGAAGGTCAGCGCGCAGGAGAAGGTGTTGGCCAGGCGCGCGCCGGGCGAGGCGGCGCGCGAGCAGCTCGACGCCAGTTTCCTCGAGCAACTGATCCGCCAGGGCGTCTACGCGAACACGCCCGAGCTGGAGGACATCATGCGGGTGGCCGGCCTCTTCGCCCGCACCAGTCCGCCCGTGCCGAAGGAGAAGAAGCGCCGGCCTTCCAACAACGGCAAACCGCCGCGGCGTCCGCGCGGCAAGAAGAAAGGGAAATGATGAGCGCAGCAAAACTCACGCTGTTGAATCCTTCGCCGTATGCGCGCGGCGGCCCGATCGTCACACCCTGGGAGCCGATCGCGACGGCCGGATCGTTCGACCCGAAGAACGTGACGGTCTTCTACGATGGGCGGAAGATGCCCACTCAGGTCGATCGCCTCGACCCCGACGATCCATCCCGCGACGAGCTCGTGTTCTCAGTTCCGGAGCTGCTCTCGACGAGCAACGAGGACAACTATCAAACCGAGAGCGGATACGCCACCGTGCGCGAGGGAAAGAACGACGAGCCGGTGCAGGTGTGGGTGGACCAGCAGTACACCGGCGTGAAGCTGGGGAACGGGCTGCTGGAGATCTGGATCAACACCGATGCGGCCTCGCCGCGGCCCGACCATAAGAACGACAAGTGGTTCGGCGGGGCGGCGACCAGCGTGCAGTTGGACGGTCACGAGATCCTCGACGTGGTCGGCGTCCACGGAGGCTTCGGCGCCTATGGCCATCACCACGAGATCCGGGCCATGCAGCTCGACCGGGTGCACCTCGTCCGGCCGCCGTGGAACGAGGAGGGAAGCGTCGATCAGAAGCTGTTCAACCGCAACTGGCGGACGGTCAGCGCCGTTGCGGGGCCGGTGCGGGCCACGGCGACCATCGCCTCCGATCCGTTCGACTACGAGTACAAAGACGCAGTCGGCAAGGAGCTCAGCTTCAAGTGCAGCGTCTACCGGGCCATCAGCCTCTATCCCGGCCAGGACTGGATCCTGGAGGAGGTCTGGCTGAAGGCGATTCCAGGCGGCGGGAAGAAGCCGAGCCTCTTCTGGTTCGTGCCGGGCTACTTCATGATGACGGAGATGTCGTTCTACCCGGACAAGTTCCGTTACCCGAACCATCCGGGCTGGTTCGTCATCACCGCGCCGGACGAGGAGAACCAGGGCTACGGCTTCGCCACCGACTCGCTGGCCGGCGCGATCTGGCATCCACCGCTCGACTATCCGGACGGCAGGAGCCAGCACCGCAGCTTCTCCTGGGAGCTGGGGGCGACGCGTTGCGCGCGCTGCGTCCATCTCTTCCGCCGCCACACGAATCGCCTCGGCATCAGCGACGCGATCGGGAAGCTGTGGTATTCGCAGGCCTTCAAGCCTGTGCGGGCGAAGCTGTAGGAGCTCATCATGGTGGACACGACCACGCGTCAGGATGAGCAGGCGGTCCTCGACCCGCAGGTGGAGAAGACCGCCGAGCAGGCCGTGCGCATCCTCGACATCGGCGATGCCATCCAGGCCATGTCCGAGCTGCTCTTCCAGCAGATCGAGGACTGCGAGATCGTCGCCGAGACGGCGCCGCCGGCGGAGCAGGACCCGACGTTCCTCGCCCTGACCCTCCCCCTGGCCAACAACCTCATTCACTATGCGGCGGCGGTATGGGACATGGAGGCGGCGCGCCAGTGGGTCCACAATCACTGGCCGCAGGGGCTGCCGGCGAAGGACCCGATCGCCACGCTCGCCGCCCTGACCCTGATCCATCTCGTCAACAAGGGCTCGGAGCACTTCCGCGAAGACGCGGCGCGGAAGGACGTCTGGGCCCGCATCGGGCAGCGGATCGTGAAGCTGATCTAGTGTCCTCCCGCCGCGGCCTGCGTGCACGGCGAAGGCGCCTCGTCCATCGAGCCGGGCTCCAGGTGCGAAGTCTGGCGCAGGAACTCGCCGATGTACGCCGTGAGGAAGGTGATGAACCGCGGCGTGTAGATGTCGCTGTGCTGGGAGATGATCTCCGGCGCGACGCGGGCCACGATGAACGGCGAGTGTGGATCGCGCTCCTTCCGCGTGCGCAGAGAAACGTTCTCGTTCCCTGCCGTCGGGACCGAGCCGCTGGCCAGCGTGAGGTCCGATCCGCGCACTGTCGCGGAGAGGTTCGACGGGACGTCGTACTCGCACTTGCACGTGGCCAGGTCGCCGCCGTTCAGGTCGAGGTGGCACCGCTCGCGCGTTCCCGCGTCGGCCGGCTGGACGGCCGGGCGCGGCGCCAGCTCCGGATGGATGACTTTGCCGCCATCGTCGACCATCACCAGGTCGTGCGTGGTCTGCGGGTCGTAATGACCATGGCCGATGATGTCGCTCAGGCCGCGGTATCGCCACGGGAAGAGCGAGAAGTAGAGGCTGCGCCCGGCCGGGAAGGCTCGCTTCACGGCCATGTCGCCTTCCGAGGCCACGGTCAGGAGCACGGGCAGTTGCTTGTCCGCATAGCGGCCGGGCGTCGACTCGTCGTGGACGAAGTCCTCGTAGCGGCGCGCTTCGAAAGCCGGATTGACGAGCACCACGAGGTCGCCGATACCCGGCCGGATCGGCCGTACCTGCGTCCCCGCGCAGTCGACGGCGCGCCGTCCCACCACCCGCACGCTTCCAGGGCCGTCGAGACGGCGCAGCTCGCGCACCAGCGCTCCTTCGACGGCGGAGAAGACCAGCGCGCCGCCGAAGCTGTGGCCGGCCGTGACCATCGAGACCGGATGGGGCATGCCGTTGTCGATGCGGTCGTTGAGCTCGCGGTACATCCGGTCGAGGTCGAGCAGGATCTCGCGGCCGCCTTCGTGCCCGATCTGATGCGCGGTCGCCTTCCGGTTGTAGAACGAAAGGAAGCTCGCCTTCTTCTCGATCGTGTCGCCGCGCCAGCCGACGTAGATGCCGAAGACCGGCCGGCCGCTCGCTCCGCCCGCTTCGCTGAGGGCCTGCAGCACGCGCCGGAAGCAGGCCATGTTGTTGTCGCAGACTTTGGAGCGGTGATGCCAGCCGTGGACGAAGGTGATGATCACCGCGCCGGGGCTGCGCTTGACGTCGACCGCTTTGCCCTTGCCGCCGAGGGCCACTTCACGGAGGCGGGCGAAGACGAGGTCTTTCTGTTCGTCGTCGGCCACATGCCCGTCATCACCGAGCTCGATGATGCCGAGGTTGAACTCCTTGCCGTTGCGGTCGGTGAACCGTTCCAGCGACGTCCCACGGAGGAGGAGATCGGAGCAGACCGGCTTACCGTCCGCGCCGATGACGTCCGCGCGGCTCTCCAGCGCGTCGAGGGTGATGGGCGTGGCCATCGGCCTGGTGTCGCGCAGCGGCGGCGGGGTCGTGTACTTGCAGGCGGAGAGAGAAAGAGCGACGAGCAACGCGACGCGGACGTTCATGCGGACCTCTCTTTTCCGCATAGAGTGCCGCAAATCCGCCGTTCCTGCAGCTTTTCTTACGCGGTCAGCTTCGCCATCACCTTGCGCGCCCACGGCAGCACCGCGGCCCCGATTGCGACCTTGATCGCATCGCCGAGGAGGAACGGGGCGACGCCCATCGTCCAGGCAGCGGCGGGGGACGTCAGAGACGCGAGCCAGGACCAGCCGCCGAGGTAGATCACGGCCATGCCGGCGGTCATCGGGACGAGCGAGGGGAAGTTGCGCTCGGAGAAGAAGCCGGCCAGCCAGGCCGCGGCGGGGTAGGACCAGAGGTAGCCGGCGGTGGCGGCGACCATCCAGATCGGGCCGCCGTGGCCCTGGGCGAAGACCGGCAGGCCGCTGAAGCCTTCGAAGAGGTAGAGGGCGGCGACGGCGGCGCCGCGCGTCGAGCCGAGGGTCGCGCCGACCAGGAGGACGGCCAGCGGCTGGAGGGTGAGGGGGACGGGGGAGAAGGGCACGGGGATGGCGATCTGCGCGGCGATGGCGATCAGCGCGCTCGCGCCGATGACCAGCAGCAGGTTCACCGCGGCGCGGCCGCGCACCACGCGCTCAATCAGCAGCCGCGGAATCGTCAACGCCTTCGTCTCTTGCATCCTTGCTCTCTCCCAACACCAGAATGGCCGGCAGCAGCGTGATCGCCGCGAGGCCGCTCAGGCCGATGCCGAAGGTCGAAGCATATCCGATGGATCGCAGCCCGGGGTAGTGCGAGAGGGCGAACGAGCCGTAGCCGACGATCGCCGTCAGGGCGGCCATCACCACCGCCTTGCCGGTCTCGTGCGCCGCGCGCCGGTAGCGCAGCGGGTCTTCCTTGTAGCGCTCCAGCATGTACACCGCGTAGTCCGTGGCCACACCGATGACCATCAGCCCGACGAAGATGTTCATGAAGTTGAACTCGAGGTCGAACACGGCCATGAGGCCGAGCATCCCGCTCACTCCGGCCAGGAACGGCACGAAGGTCAGCGCCGTCATCTTCAGCCCGCGGAAGCTGACGAACATGATCACCGCCACCGCGAGGAAGCCGATGAGCGTGGAGCGCCACGCGTCCGCGCGTACGATGCGCCGCAGCGTGCCGCTCACCAGGTTCACGCCGGTCAGGATGTCCTGCGGGTGCTTGTCCGAGACGGCGAACAGCGCCGGCGGCACCTCGCGCGGCCAGCGGCCGCCGGTCGGATAGAGATAGATCACCGACATCCACTGGCCGTTCACCTGCTTCACGAAGCGCGAGGTGAGCTTGAGCAGCTCGTTGTTGCCGAGAGTGGCCAGGGACACCGGCTGCTCCGGCGTCAGCGCCTCGCCGAACAGCCGCATGTACTCGTCATACGCCTCGGGGCGGAAGCCGTTCTCGTTCAGCGCCGCGTGGAACGTGCCGGAGATGCGCCCCGGATTGAAGCGGTCCGCCTGCCCGCGATGCAGCTCCGTGATGACCGCCTGCTGCTGCGGCATCGGCGGCAGAAAGGTGGAGATCGACTGGTAGGACGAGATCGTGCCGTTGCGCACCAGCGGGTCGAGGTCGCGCGCGGCGTCGTACGTGCGCGCCATCACCTCGTCCAGCGACTTCCCCTCGATCACGTACATCATGAAGTCGAAGGACTGGCCGAACTTGCCGGTGAGCTTCGACTGGTTGATGACCCCCTCGTTGCCCTTGGCCCGCAGGTCCTGGATGTTGTCGCTGAAGCGCACCCGGGTGCCGATCAGGCCGGTGATCACGATGAACGCCGCCCAGATGGCGATGGTCAGCTTCGGCCGGCGCAGCGCGGCGTCGATCAGCTTCCCGGAGCCGAAGGAGTGGAGGTAGAGCTTCGGCGCGCGGCGGCGCTCCTTCCGCTCGCCGAGGATGATCAGCGCGGGGAGGAGAAAGACGACGCAGAGGAGGAAGAAGAGAATGCCCGTGCCGGTCAGAAACCCGAGCTGCGTCATGCCTCGAAAGTCGGTGGCCAGGAAGGCGAAGAACGTGGCGGCGGTGGTGACGGCGGCGATGAAGATGGCCGGCACGGTGCTGCGGATCGTGACCACCATCGCGTGGGGCATCGACTCGCCGCGGTTCCGCTCGTCGACGTAACGGCCGTAGAAGACGGTGATGAAGTCGATGCCCAGGCCGGCCAGGAGCGCGGCGAATCCGGCGCTGGCCGAGGAGAGCGTGCCGTAGGCCAGTCCCGCCATGCCGAAGGTCATGGCCAGGCCGAGAGCCATCGGCAGCGCGGCATATCCGACGGAGGCGGCGCGGCGGAAGCCGTAGACGAACAGCCCGAGGACGCCGAAGAACGAGCCGAGGACGTTGAGGATGATGTCCTGGCGGATGAGCTCTGCGTCGCTGACGGCGAT
>DATEOX010000674.1:0-6142 GCA_035273585.1 Thermoanaerobaculia bacterium | reverse complement strand
GTCGTGCACGCCGAGGTCGTGCAGGAGCCGGAGGCTGTAGGCGCAGGCGGTGCGCTCGTACTCCTCGATCATCCGGAGGCGCGACTCCGGCGCGTTCACCTCCACCTTGCTGCCCAGCTCGCGGTCCTCGGCGCTGAGGTTCCACTGCACGGTGTGGCCGAAGAGATGGATGAGGATGAAGAGCGACTCTTCGGCGTTGAGGTCGTAGTCGACGCGGATCTCGGCGCCGTCGAGGTCGCCCGTGAACGGGTTCGGCACGTCGCTGATCACGACCGGCAGCTCGTAGCGGTCCTCGAGGTGCTTCTCCGCCAGGTTGAAGACCTCGATGAATCGCTCCTCGCTGATCATCACTTCACCCCGGGCAGGAGATCGAAGACCACGCTGACGCTCGCCGTCACGGAGAGCTGTCCCGGCGCGATGGCCTCGTCGGGCGGCGCGCCTCCTCCGCTCGGCTCCTGATACGCGTTCTGGGCCATCAGGTTGGCGTTCTGCCGGCCGTAGTAGCCGTACCAGTTCTGCGAGCCCTCGGTGATGGTCATCGGGCTGCCGACCTTCGCCCCCAGCTCGTTCGCGAGGAGCTGAGCCTTCTCCGATGCCGCGCGCACGGCCATCCGCCGCGCCTCGTCGCGATGCTTGCGCGCCTCGGTGGTGCGGAACTGCACGCCGGCGATGGAGTTCGCGCCGGCGTCCAGCGCGGCGCGGAGGGTCTCCTCCACGCGGTCGATCCGCCGCACGGTGATGGCGTACGAGCGCTCGGCGTCATAGCCTTCGATCCCCTTCGACGGGCGGTTCGAGTCGCGGTAGCGGATGTTCAGGCGGAGGGTATCGATGGCGATGTCCTTCTGCTCGACGCCGGCCGCCTTGACCGCCGCGAGCAGCCGCGCGCCGACGTCGGCATTGATCCGCGTCGCCTCGGCGAGCGTCGGAGCGAACGAATCGACGCCGAGGTTGAGGACCGCCTGGTCGGGGGCGACGCGCACCGTCGCTTCGCCGCTGGTGGAGATCGTGCGGCGCGGCGGCTCGTCGGCGAGGAGCGGCAGGGCGAGAAGCAGCGCGGGGAGCAGTCGATGCATGCCCACTAGAGTACGCCTCAAACGAGTTGCGCGGGCGGCAGCAGCGACTTGTTGATGGCGATCGCCGCGATGGCGCCGTCCGCCGCGCTGGTGATGGCGAGCTGCGAGCCGGGCACGATGTCGCCCGCCGCGTACACCCCTTCGACCGTCGTCTCCTTGACGTCGTTGACCACGAGGCACGGCGTCCCGTCGGCGGGTGTGCATCCGAGCTGCTCGGCCAGGTCGCAGGTCCGCTCGACGCCGACCGTGAAGAACATCGCATCGAGGGCCACCCGCTCGCCGGTGTCGAGCACCGCCGCCTCGACTTTGCCGTCCTTGCCGACCAGGGACATGATCCGCTCGTCCTTGATGGCGATGGTGTTCGCCAGCAGCTTGCTCGTCTGCTCCTGCGAGAAGTCGCGCTCGCGGCCATGCAGGAAGATGGTGAGCTGGTCGGTCCACTGCAGCAGCTTGAGGGTGAGGCCGACCACGCGCTTCCCCCACCCGATCACGCCGACCCGTTTGCCGGTGATCTCGTAGCCATCGCAGTCGGGGCAGTGGAAGACGCTGCCGCCGTAGTAGTCCTCGATGCCGGGGACGTCCGGGATGAGGTCGCGCACGCCGTACGCGAGGACGACCCGCCGCGCGCGCCAGCAGCCGCTGGAGGTCGTGACCTCGAAGATGTCGCCCACGCGCTCGATCTTCGTCGCCGTGCAGTCGCAGAACTCGACGCCCGCCTCCTCCGCCTCCGCCCGCCCCCGCCGCCGCAGCTCCTCCGGATGGATGCCGTGCTGCCCGAGGAAGCCGTGAATGGCGCGCGAGGCATAGTTGCGCCCCTTGCCGCTGTCGCAGACGAGCACGCGCCGGCGGTAGCGCCCGAGGAAGATGGCGCAGGTCAGCCCCGCCGGGCCGCCGCCGATGATGATGGCGTCGTAGGTGGATTCGTTGGGCATCGGCGGCCCCTTGTGCAGGAGTGCTGCCCGCCGCCGCGCTACGGAATCGTCGACGTGTAGATCCCCGATGCGTACGCCGCGGCGTAGATGCGATTCGCCGAGCCGTTCACGGCCAGGCCGGCGACGGTCACGCCCTGCAGCCCGGACGCGGTGAAGTTCTTGCCCGCATCCGTCGAGACGAAGAAGCCGCCGTTGACCAAGCCGGCATTCTGCCGGCCGCCGAAGAGGCGCGTCGTGTCGTTCGGATCCATCAGCAGCGAGACGCTCGGTCCGACCGCGTTCTGCGGCGGCTCCCACATCCCGCCCTGGTTCGGCGAGCCATACACGCCCGGTCCCTCCAGCAGCGCGTACACGAAACCGTCGCTGGGACGAACCGCGGAGTCGACGGCGTGCCACGGCAGCGTGCCGGCGACGTTCGTGAAGATGTTGTTGAGCAGGCGGAAGAAGGGCGGGTGGTAGGGCTGCGGATGATCGAAGATCTCGGTGCCGGCGTAGATCGCGCCGCTGATCGGATCGCGGGAAAGCGTCCAGACGATGAGTCCCGTCTGGTTCTGCCCGAAGGGCTTGAACAGCGGCAGGCCGCCGCCGAGGTTCGTGATCCAGAGGCCGCTCGGGTTCAGGTGATCGTTCCAGGCCAGCCCGACGTAGAGGCTCCCGCCGTTGACCAGCAGCGACATCACGGGTTGATTGAAGGTGCGGATGAGCGTCCAGATCGAGCCGTGGTCGCGCGAGAGCCAGAGGTTGTTGCCGATCCCGACGTAGACGAGCTGCGGACTGCCCGGCACGAGGAGGATGACGTTCACGTTGCCGTTCAGCGGCTTGGTCCACGTCGCGCCGTTCGTCTTGGTCATGTACAGGCCATTGAACCCGCCGACGTACCACTCCGTGTCGTTCGTCGGCTCGACCGCGATTTCCGAGACGCACGCATCATTCATCGGCCGCACCACCGCCCCCCAACTGAAGCCGTTCGCCGAGTGCGGGAGGAGCGTGACGACCGGGATGTTGAATGGGCAGGTCTGTGCCTGCGCCATGCCCGCGACGAGAAGCGAGAAGAAAAGCACGATCCGCAATTTCATTTGCGGGGGAAGTTAGGTCCGGGTGGGAGGGTGGGCGGTGAGGTGGATCACTTGGGGCCGGTCAGCTCCGTCGGATCGATCAATTGCGCAAAGTTTCGTACGGTGAGAATCGAAACACGGTTCTTCTCTACGTGCGGCCTCCGGCTTGTCTCTCGCGATGTATGCCGCGGCGGTGTAAGCGCGCTCGATCGCCAGCGGCGACCAGATGACCTTCAACGGCGGAACCGTCTCCGAAGCTGTGCCTTCGCCTCACGATCCGATACGCCCTCGCCGGCCTCGATCTGCTCGATGGCCGTGCGCACGTCGCTGAGGAGCTCGATCTCCTCGACCATGCGCTCGTATTCGGCGACATCGAGGACGACCGCGGCCGAGTGCCCGCGCTGCGTGAGCACCAGCGGACGGCCACTGCTCTTCACCTGTTCGATCAACTCTGCGGCGTTCGCCCGAAACTCGGAAACCGGTTTGATGTCGCTGTTCAGCCTGACGCGCCGACCCATTCGTACCTCCGCACGTACGGACGATTGTACTCATGCTGGGGCACAAACGGTCGCCGAGGCTTGGCCAACCAACGCCGCCGGCCGTGCCGGCCCGGCTAGCGCCGCCCGCCCGCCGCGCCCGTCATCGAGCCCACCATGTATGGCGTTGCGGGGCGGTCGACGCGGATAGAGATGTTGCTTGCGGCGATGGGCGTTCGCTCGCCGTCCTTCGTCACCCACACCACGACCGTGTAGACGCCGGGGCCGTCGCCGAAGGGGACGGTGAACTTGAACGTGCCATCGGTGGCGACGGGGAAGTCGCCGCGGCGGCCGTCGGTGTACTCCTCGCGCACTTCGCGCAACGCGCCGTTGCTCTCGCGATGCAGATACGTCCGGAGGCGGGGGAGGTAGTCGCGGCGCTTCTCCGGGAGCGAGTAGTTGCTGATGAGGTTCGCGGTGATCGGGGAGATCGACTGCGGGATGGGCTCGTGGTGGACGCTGATGGCCTCGATGCGGAAGCCGCGCATCGGGCGGCCGATGCCGAGCACCGGCTCGCCGGCCGCGGCGGCGCGGGGGAGAGGACGGGACCAGCTCACGTAACGGCGGACGAACTCCTGCGCCAGGCGGAACTCGCCGCCTTCCCACGCCAGGCCGATGCCGACGTGCGTCGCGTACGGATCGAGGATCGTGCGGCGGTGGCCGTCATGCGGCGCGGCCTCGCCCATCATCGTCTCCTCGGAGCGGCGCATCATCTCGTACAGGGCGCGGTCGGAGAATCGGTAGTTGGCCGACCAGGCCGCGGCGTTCTCGCTCACCCCGTCGTTGCCGCCGGCGAACGAGTAGCGCATGTAGGGCGCCTGCCCGTCGAGGGTGAAGTGGCCGGTCGTGCCATTACGGATCTGCTTGATGCAATACGCGTCGGCCTGCACCGAGACTTCCGGGTCGAGCTCGACCGGGGAGAGACCGTGCGCGGCGCGGTCGCGGTTGATCATCCGCAGCATCTCGTGGCGGAGGGCGAAGCGCGTCTCGTCGAGCGGGCTGTCGCCCTGCGCGAACGGGGTCGCGAGGATGAGCACGACGAGAGCGGGCCAGACGCGTTGCATGGAGAAGAATGAGAACGTCATCACAGGCGGCTTTATTCGGCGTGCGGGACGCCCGCTCTCCTAGCGCACGGGCAACTCGATCTCCACGCGCAGGCCGGGGTTCCGGTTCTCCGCGTGGAGCTTGCCGCCGTGCTCCTCGATGGCCTTGCGTGCAATCGCAAGGCCGAGTCCGGTGCCGGTGGACTTCGTGGAGAAGTACGGGTCGAAAATGCGGGCCAGCAGCTCGGGCGGAACGCCGGGGCCGTCGTCTTCGACGGAGATGACCACCTTCGAGTCGACGGCGTGGCTGCCGAGGCGGACGCGGCCGCCGGGGGCGGCCTGCAGCGCATTCTCCAGGAGGTTGGCGATCGCGCCGCGCAGGAGGCGCTCGTCGCCGGCGAACTGATGCGGCGTGTTGGGCGAGATGTCCGCCTCGAAGCGGACGCCGCGCTCGCTGCTGCCGGCGTAGTCCTCGGCCAGATCGGCCAGCAGCTTCTGCAGGTCGAGCGGCTTGCGCTGCACCTGGCGGAGCGAGGCGTAGTCGCTGAACTCCTTCGACGTCTCGCGCAGCGTCACCACCTGGCGCAGGATGTTGTCCACCGCCGTCTGCACCACGTGAGGCAGGGCGGGATCGTCGCGCTCCGCGACGGCGCGCAGGTGCTCGGCCGTGAGCTGGATGGGCGTCAGCGGATTCTTGATCTCGTGCGCGACCTGGCGGGCCATCTCCCCCCACGCCTCCAGCCGGTTCGACCGCAGGATCTCCGTCACGTCCTCGGCGATGAGCAGCTCCTCGTCGGAGTCGGGGAGCGGGACGATCGAAACGCGGTGCGTGCGCACCGTGCCGTCGATGTTCAGCTCAACCTCGTGCGACTCCGCGCGGCGCGGGCGATGCCTGGCCAGAAACTCGCGCAGCGGCTCGGGCATCTCCGGCGTGAGCAGGCGCCGCGCGGCGAGGTTCATGTCGCCGATCTGCTGGTCGGGGCGCAGCACGACGACCGCCGCGTTGATGTTCTCCAGCAGCGTCTGCAGGCGGTCGCGCTCGTGGCGCAACTCCTCCTGCTGGCGGCGGATCGACTGGGCCATGTCGCGGAAAGTGCTGACGAGCAGGCCGAGGTCGGGATCGGGCGGGGTGGCGACGGGGACGTCGAAATTGCCCGCGGCGATGCCCCGCGCGCCGGCGACGAGTCCCTGCACGGGGCGCGTCACGCCGCGGGCGATGCGGAAGGCGACGACGATCGCGCCCATGGCGATGAACACCAGCAGCATGTAGATGGTCGTGGCCAGGTCGTTGACCTGCGCCTCGATCTGCCGCCCCTGGACGATGAACGGCAGGGCCAGGGTGTAGCTCTGGCCGCGGGCGAGGTTCACCGGGCTGTAGATCTCGATGTACTGCGTCGAGCCGGCGGCGCGCTGGGCGCGAAACAATTGCCGGCCGCCGAGGACGACGGCGGAGTAGACGTCGCCCGGCAGGCGCTCGGATTCGACGCGCGCGGCGAAGAGATC
>DATEOX010000673.1:0-2139 GCA_035273585.1 Thermoanaerobaculia bacterium | reverse complement strand
GCGACCTGATGCTCTTCCACGCCCAGCACCTGGACGTGCCGGAGGAAAAGATCGAGCAGGCCCGGGCCATCCTGCCGTTCGTGGTCGAGGCGCTGGAGCACGAGCCGTCGCCGTACGCCGACTACCTCCGCAGCGAGCTTCAGGAGCTGGCCGAGAGGAGCGACGACTATCTCTTCCACGAGTTCCTGGAGCTGGTCAACGATCCGGTTTACTTCGCCGATTTCATCGCCGACGCCCGCGCGGTCGGCCTCGATTACCTGGCCGATACCGACCTGCCGTCGATGTTCGCCGGCAACATGCCGGACGGCACCGCCTCGCGCCTCTTCGAGGTGGAGGACATCGTGGCCACCGAGCAGTACATGGATTTCATCCGCAACCGCCGCTTCCGCTGCACGCTGCTCGTGCGGGCCGACGGCGCGACCCGGCGCACGCTGGCCACGACCGACGTCGAGCGCTTCCTGCTGGCCACGGATTTGCGCCCGCTCGGCGCGTGGTCCGGCGACGACTCTCCGCTCGGGTTCGGAGCGACGGAGCCGGCCATCACCGTGTACGACCCGGTCTCGAAGGCGGCCCTCTGCATCCTGGCCGAGCAGCGCGGAGACCCGATGGCCTACACGGCGCTGGTCGAGGCGGTCGCTGCCCGCTGTGGCATCGACGATGCGGGCGCCGTCCGCCTGCGGCTCGACGAGGAGCTCAACCTGCTCCGGCTCGTCTTCGCCGGCGTCGTGCAACTGCACTCCTCGCCGCCGCCCTGCATCACGGCGGTGGCGGAACGTCCGATGGTCACGGCGCTCGTCCGGGACCAGCTCGCCCAAGGGGACCCGGTGACGACGCAGCGCCATCAGGTCATCACGCTCGATCCGTTCGAGTCCGCCCTCGCCGCACTCCTCGACGGCTCGCGCACGCTGGCCGAGATCCACGAAACCATGCTCGCCGAGTTCCGCGCCGGCCGCTTCGTCTTCGACCAGAAAGCAGAGGACGACGACCTCCGCGCCTCGGTCTGCCGTCTCTGCGACGTGGTCCTGGAGCGCCTGGCCGCCGCGGCCCTCCTGGTCTGAGCCCCTGCGAGCGTCAGGCGACCTTCACGTACTCGTAATCCACCGGCAGATTGTTGATCCCGCGGTCCGGCGCCGCGATCCAGCCCGCGACCTTGCCCGGCTCCAGGACCGGTTGCATCAGCGAGGCGACGAAGTCCTGGTCGGCGGGCATCGGGATCCACTGCGGGAGGTTCGCGGCGAAGGCCTCCGGCGCGATCGGGTTGCCGGCGGGGTCGGTCGGGACGTTCGCCCAGGCGCCGACCGTGCGGCGGAAGCGGGCGCTCGGGAGGCGCAGCTCGAAGCGGATGCCTCCCTTCTCGATGATCTTGTTCCAGCGCTTCACGCCGTTCTCGCAGTCGCGGATGTACGCCGCGCGCATCACCTCGTTCATGGCGTTGCGCATCGAGACCGACTCCGTCTTCACGCCGCCGCCGCCGTCGGGCAGGTCGAGGGCGTACTCGCCGGCCGCGATGTGGTCCTCGTACAGCGACTCGTCCGGCCGCCCCTTGAGGCCGTTGGCGAAGTAGCTCGCCGCGTTCGACGACACCTCCGAGCCGAAGAGGTCGAGCGCGGAGCTGAACCAGAAGTTCATGTACTTCTGGATGGTCTGCAGGTCGATGGCCCCCGCGGCGCGGATGCGCGCCGGATCGTCCGTCTTCAGCTCGTTCATCACCTCCACCGTGCGGCGCACCACGCGGCCGATGCCGCTGTCGCCGACGAACATGTGATGGGCCTCCTCGGTGAGCATGAACTGGCAGGTGCGGGCCAGCGGATCGAAGCCGCTCTCGGCCAGCGCCTTGAGCTGGAACTTGCCGTCGCGATCGGTGAAGTAGGCGAACATGTAGAACGAGAGCCAGTCGCGGATCGGCTCGTTGAAGGTGGAGAGGATGCGCGGCTTGTCGGCGTCACCGGCGTGGCGCTCGAGCAGCCCCTCCGCCTCCTCCCGCCCGTCGCGGCCGAAGTACGCGTGAAGCAGATACACCATCGCCCAGAGATGGCGTCCTTCCTCGACGTTGACCTGAAAGAGATTGCGCAAGTCGTACAGCGACGGTGCGGTGCGGCCGAGGGCGCGCTGCTGCTCGACGGAGGCGGGCTCGGTATC
>DATEOX010000672.1:0-8640 GCA_035273585.1 Thermoanaerobaculia bacterium | reverse complement strand
TCACCGGTGAAGGGCGCTCGGACATCGTCCTGCAGAACAGCGGGTCGAACTCCGTCGCCGATTGGCAGATGAACGGCTCCACGATCACCTCCGGCGCGGTCATCGACACCCCGGCTTCGGACTGGAAGGTCCGGGCCACGGGTGACCTCGACGGCGACGGCAAGACCGACGTCATCCTCCAGAACATCAGCACCGGGCAGATCGCCCGCTGGTCGATGAACGGTCACACCCTCGTGGCCGGCACCGTCATCACCACCGTCCCGACCGACTGGCGCATCGCCGGTACGTACGACCTCGACCACGACGCCAAGGCCGACATCATCGTGCAGCACAACACCACCCGCGAGATCCGCGTGTGGCTGATGAACGGCTCGACCATCTCCTCCAACGTCTCGGTCGGGACGCCGGTCGCGGGCTGGAAGGTCATCACCGGCGCGAACGTGGGCGGCGACTCGCTCATCCTCCAGAACACCTCGACCCTCCAGGTCGCGCGCTGGTCGATGAACGGCGCCGTCATGACGGGCGGCGTGGTGATCGGGTTCGCCCCGGCCAACACGAACGTCATCGCCAGCGGCGACTTCACCACCGACGGCATCGACGACCTCCTGCTGCAGAACACCTCCACCCGCGACGTGATCGTGTGGGGCCTCAACTCCTCCGCCGCGATCACCAGCAACAACCTGATCTCCACGCCGGCCGCAGGCTGGACGGTGATGGGAGCGGGCGACTACGACGCGAACGGACGCGCCGACATCATCCTGCAGAACAGCATCACGAACTCGGTCGCCGAATGGCAGTCCGACGGCGTGACGCTGCTCTCGGGCGCGATCGTCGACAATCCGTCCGCCGGCTGGTCGGTGATCATCAACTAAGCAGTACACGCATCGAAACGAAAGGGCGTTCCGCGCAGGCGGGACGCCCTTTTTGTTTCTGCGGTACTCTCTCCCTCACAAAGGAGAGCCCCCATGACGCGGACCTGCCTCGGCTGTCTCCTCGCGCTTCTCCTCTTCGCCCTCCCCCTCTCCGCCGCCGACCACAACGATCCGAACTCCGTGAACTCCATCTTCGCGGATGTCGACGTCAGCGCCGCCGACCTCTATGACCTCTTCGGCTGGCCCAGCGACGACCGCAACGACGTGATCCTGGCCCTCACCTTCGCCTCCATCCCCAGGGCCGGCGTCTTCGACACGGACATGCTCTACCGCGTCCAGGTGCTGGCCAATCCGCGCCCGGCCAAGCCGGCGCCCGACGAGTCGAAGGTGGAGGGCCTGCTGGCCTACGCCGACGCGGTGAAGAAGAAGTACCTCCGCCTACGCGGCGCCGAGGTGCGGGTGAAGGTGGATGAGGCCCAGCAGGCGCACGTCGACTTCATCGGCTTCCCCTCCGGCAACTTCTCGAAGGTCCTGCCGCTGAACGAGGTGCAGACGGTGATGGCGCCGGACGGCTCGCCCATCCAGCTCTACATCGGCGGCCGGGACGACGCCTTCTTCAACGACCTCCCGGGCTTCTTCCGCTCCATCAACTACGCCCCGCAGTTCTACCATGTGCCCCTCGGCGCGCCGGTCGAGGACCGCGAGCTGAAGATCCCCAAGACGCTGCTCGAGCTGGAAGGGAACACGCTCTTCAACTTCAATCCGGCCAAGCCGCTCCTCGGCTCGGGCGTGAAGGAGGACTTTCCCGCCGAGGGGCGGACGCTCACCCCGGCCCGCTTCAGCAAGGACGCGAACGGCAACTTCCGCTTCGTCTACAGCGGCAAGGACGCGCAGGCCGGCCGCAACATCAACGCCATCATCGTGCAGATGCCTCTGCGCTACGTCACCCGCAACCCGGAGCGCGACCGCATCGTGAACGCCTGGGGCGAGAGCTGGGTGCTCAAGGCCGCGGACAAGATCGAGACGATCCCGGACACACCGCGCCTCTCCCTGTGGGCGCGCATCCGCCGCCTCTTCGCCGGCTCACCCGACGCCTTCGGCGCGGAGCTGGCCAAATACAAACGCATCGACACCGACGGCCTCCCCTTCGCCGACGCCGCGCTCAGCGAGCGCCGGGACGAGGCCCAGCTCGGCGCGAACAACATCCGCCTGGCCAAGCCGTTCGTCCGCCGCTTCGCCCACCTCGGATGGGGCTTCGGCCCGTCCATCACCGCGCTCGGCGTGAAGACCTGCTTCGATCACGGCGACGCCACGGTCTCGACCTACAAGGTCTACGGCCCGCTGGAGACGATCCCCGCGTTCGCCCGCGTCAAGCGGTGCCTCTTCCAGGAGATGAACATGCCGGACGACTCCTGGAACCCGAAGCACCTGAACATCCCCCTCCGCCGCCCGTTCGAGATCTTCATCCCGAACGTGAACGCCATCGACATGGACACCACCGGCACCTGGCCGTTCGGCCGCCGTCCGGAGGACCAGGTGGCGACGCGCTTCCTCTCCGTCTTCCTGGACATGAAGAATAGCTGCGGCGGCGGGCCCTGCAACGTGGAGACGCTCGGCCAACAGTCGCTGTGGGACAGCCTGCCGATCACGCCCAGGACGCCCCCCAACCCGCTGCACAACGACAAGCCGTTCCTCACCCGCTTCCCCTACCTCGCCGAGCCGTGGACGCGCAGCGCTTCGACCACTCCTCCTGACGACCCCGCGCATCGCGCCGCCGCGCTCTACCGCCGCGCGACGCTCACCGGCGACTTCGCCGACTTCCGCGCCGCCGAGCTCGCGCTCGACAGGGCCGAGCCCTCCGCGGAGCTGGTCCTCCTGCGCGCCAACCTGGAGTTCACGCTGCACCGCCTCGGCCGGGCGAAGGCCGAGCTATCGCGCGTGCCCGATGCGCTGCTCGAGGCGCAGATCGCCTTGCAGGAAGGCCGCTACGAGGAAGCGCGACGCGGATACGAGTCCGCGCCGCGGACGTGGAACAGCCTGGCCTGCCTTGCCTACTACCACGCCGTGACCGGCGACGCTCCCGCCGCCGACCGGCTGTACGTCGAAGCGGAGGAGTTGCTCAGCGCTAAGGAGATGCGCTCCTTCGCCTGGATCGAAGTGCAGCGCGGCATCCTCCACCTCGACCGCGGCCGCTACGCCGCCGCGCTCGCGCACTTCCGCCTCGCCGAGGCTGCGTATCCCGACTGGTGGCTGGTCGAGGAGCACATCGCCGAGACGCTTTCCCGCCTCGGCCGCGACGCCGAGGCGATCGCGCTCTACCGCCGCATCATCTCGAAGACGCGCAACCCGGAGTACGTCGCCGCACTGGCGAACATCATCCGCCGCACGGATCGCGACGCCGCCGCCCGCCTCGACGCCGAGGCCGACGCGCTGTACGCCGAGCAGGTGCGCCTCTATCCGGAGGCCGCCGGCGGCCACGTCATCCGCCACCTCCTGGCCCGCGGCGACGCGCCGGTAGCCTTGGCCGAGGAGAACGTGCGGCTCCGCCCGAACGGCGAGGCGAAGCTGCTGCTGGCGAAGGCGTACTGGAACGCCTCGCGCGCCGAGGACGCGCGGCGCCTGATCGACGAGGTACGCCGCACGCCGTACCGCACGCCGGAGCTGGAGGCGTTTGCGCGGGTCACTCGCCGCTCGCCACCCGCGTCCCACTTGCCCGATCCGGCACCGGGAGCGTCGGCTCGGCGGTGACGCCGCGCATCTTGCGGAAGAGGGCCCAGTAGACGCTGACTGACCGCTCCAGCACCCAGAGCGGCGCGAAGAGGCACGCGCGCAGGGGGAAGAACGGCGCGGCGCCGATCCGGCCGCGCAATGCGAGCGCGGTCGAGGCGAAGGCCACCGCGCCGGCGTATCCGGTCGCGATGCGCATCCCGCCCAGCAGCGCGAGGAGCAGCGTCATGGGGATGAAGGCGAAGAAGAAGGCCGACTTGACGGGCATGGCAAAGTCGTCGTCCGCCTGGCGCGGGCGCTCGCGCAGCCAGTCGC
Organism: Thermoanaerobaculia bacterium; assembly: GCA_035273585.1. Lineage (GTDB taxonomy): Bacteria > Acidobacteriota > Thermoanaerobaculia > Gp7-AA8 > Gp7-AA8 > JAFAVZ01. Next base: position 4,726 of record DATEOX010000672.1, on the reverse strand, counting down.
CGAGGGGGGGCGGCTCGCGCTGGATGAAGACCTCGCTGGCGGAGAAGACCTCCGCGCCGTGCGCGGCGAGCCGGCGCACGTGGTCATCGCCGCCTTCCAGGTCGAGCCCGCGCAGACCGCGCAGCGCGGAACGGCGGAAGCCGAACGTCGCACCGTGATCGGGATAGGGGTCGATGCCGCGGTGGACGAGCATCCGTCCGGCATCGATGCCGCCCCACCACGGCAGCGGATCGAAGTAGTCCTGCGGCTCGACCACCTCGTGGCTCTCCAAGAGGCCGCACATCTGCTCCAGGTCGGCCGGCGTGTAGCGCACCTCCTCGCCGGCGACGATCACCTTCTCACAGGCGGCCACCTCGGTGGCGAACCGCACCCGGTCCGCGCCGGCGGGGATGGCCAGATGCCGCCCCACCCAGCGCAGGACGCGGTGATGTTTCTCGAACACTTCGCCCGGCGAGGCGTCGAGCACGACCACGTCGCAGTCGGCGACCGCCAGTGAGGAGAGGTAGGCGGCCAGGGAGCGGATCTCGTCCCCTCCCGCCGCCGCATCCTCCAGCAGCACGACGTAACTGCACCGGCGCTCTTGGGGTTTCGCGTGTCTCATCCTGGGGCCGAGGAAAAGCGAGTGGTGTGCCAGAGTTCCGCAGCGGCCCGGGAGGTGACGCCCGTCACGGAATGTCCCTAGGCGGAGGCCCGGCGGCGACCTAGGTTGTGACGGATCGAAGGAGTTATCGATGAATCGTCGCCTCCTGCTCTGCGTAGTCCTCGTCTGCACCGCCGTTCCGCTGCTGGCATTCCAGCCGAACAGCACGTCGCCGTACACCTTCACCGGCACGTCCTCCTGTTCCACGTGCGAGACGTTCAGCCACGCGAAGGTAGGCGACGGCTTCCTTCATGACTCCGGCTGCACGCAATCGGGGTCGCCGCTCTACTGGTGCGACTGTCCGATCGGCTACAACCCCGGCCTCCTGCTGGAGCAGCCGATCCTGCGCGTGATCGACGATCACACCGTCGAGCTCGAGTACTTTGCGCGCAACGCGTACTGCAATCCGCCGGCGGACGGCGGCAATCCGAACGAGCCGCTCTCCATCCCCTTCCGCATCAACGTCATCGAGATCGACCCGGTCACGATGGCCACCGTGACGGTGAAGCACGTCGTCCCGCCCTACTGGGAGCACGGCAAGATCCAGATGACGGACATGAGCCCCGGCTGCAAGTTGTATCGCGCCGTCTATGCCGTGACGAACCCCTCGTTCACGACGTATGCGGTCTCCAGCGACATCGTCGGCGGCACCGGGAGCACGTCCTGCGCGCCCATCCCCGACCCCGGGCCGTGCCCCACCTGCAACGGCGGCAGCGGGCCGTCGGGCGGCGTCTCGCCCGGCGCCGGCGGTCCGGTCAACGTCGGCTCCGGCAACATGTACTACGCCGAGCCGCTATTCCGAATCGACGAGCCGGGCGGCGCGCTCGACTTCAACATCGTCTACAACTCTCTGGAGAGCAACGCCGGTGCGCTCGGCCCCGGCTTCACGCACTCGTTCGCCACCTCGATGAAAGCCACCAGCGGTTCCACCGCGGTGCGCGTGTGGCGCAAGCCGGACGGCACGCGCGTCCTCTTCGCCCTGGAGAACCATCCGCCCATCGGCGAGCGCTACCGGCCGATCTTCCCCGGCGAGACGACCGGTTCCGTCATCCACGACAGCTCCGCCGGCCGCTACAAATGGACGGACCTCAGCGGCACCGTGACGGAGGTCGATGACGGCTCGGCCGGTCTCTGGCGAAAGACGACCGACCGCTGGGGCAACTCGCTCACCGCTTCCTACACCGGCTCGAACCTGACCAGCATCACCGACGCCCTCGGCCGCACCTGGACCCTCGGCTACAGCGGCAGCCTCCTCACGTCGATCACCGACGGCGACAGCAATCAATGGCGCTTCTCCTACGACGGCTCGAACCGCCTGGAGAAGATCTTCGATCCGCTGCACACCAGTACCACGCCCTGGCAGCAGTTCACCTGGACCACGTATGCCACGGGCAAGTCGGCGGTTGCGCTCATCGCCGACGAGTCGGGAGCGGTCATCGAAGGCCACCAGTACGACACGAGCGGCCGCGCGACGTCGTCCTGGTCCGGCGATACGAACAGCGGCTCGGCGCCTTCGCCCGGCACGAACGCGCGGGACCTCGTCACGCTCAGCTACGACTCGCCGACGCAGACCACGGTGACGACGAAGATCGACACGAGCCTGACCCAGAACACCGTCTACACGCTGACCGTCGGCCGCGGGCGCTTCCTGGCCTCGTCGGTCGTCGGCAGTTGCGGCTCCTGCGGCGCGACGGAGGACGCGCAGACGTTCACGTTCGACGAGGAGAACCACGTCCTGACGAAGACCGTCGGCCTGGACAAGACCGGCTCCGGCGGCACCGACGAGCGCGTCACGTCGAGCTTCACGTACGACGCGAACGGCAACGTGCTCACCGCCACGCAGGCCGTCGGCAAAACGGAGGAGCACGCCACGACCTACGCCTACGGCCAGACGAACTGGCCGACGTTCGCCACCTCCATCACCGAGACGAGCGTGGCCAAGTCGGGGCAGTCGAGGACCACGACGTTCGCCTGGAACAGCGGCGAGACACAGCTCACCACGACGAGGTCCGGCTACCTCCATTCGTCGGACAGCAGCGCGACGTCGTACGTCACGACGACGCTGTTCGACTCGAAGCACCGGCTGACCGAAGTCGACGGGCAACGCACCAATCAGAAGACGGTGCGCACGTACCATTCGGATACCGACACGGACCTCAACCGGCGCGGCCGCCTGCACGAGGTGAAGGCGTACTCCACGACCTCGGCGTTCCTGACCACCGAGTACGACGACTACGACGTCTACGGCAATGCGGGGACGGTAACGGACCCGAATGGCGTCGATACGACGCGGACGTTCGACGACCGCGGCCGCACGCTGACGGTGACGTCGGTGAAGCCCACCTCTGACTCGAACGAGCCGGCGAATTACGTCACGACCAACGCGTACGACGCCCGCGACCGGCTGACCTCCACCACGGCGGCGCGCGGCAACATCGTCCGCTATGTCTATGAGGACGGGACGAACCGGCTGCTGCAGACGATCCGGGCCGACTCGTCGGGCAACGAGCACGAGCGGCTGCTCCTCACGCTCAACACCGTCGGACGGAAGACGTCCGAGGCGGCGCAGGCGTGCAGCACGCCGGCGAACCCGTGCTCGTCGTGGACGACGAAGCGCAGCGAGGCCTTCGCCTACGATGCGGCCGGCCGTCTGGCCACGATCACCCATCCCGACTCGACCTCGCTGGCGCATGCGTACGACTCGCGGGCGAACCTCATCAGCACGCGCGACGAGCGGCACACGAGCGCGAACACGCTGTACGCTTACGACTTCCGGAACCGGCTGAAGAGCGTGACGCAGAAACGGACCATCGTCTCGGGGTCGGACGTCGTGACGCAGTACGCGTACGACGATCACGACAACCTGGTCTCGGTGACCGATCCGAAGTCGAATGTCACGACCTACGCCTTCGACGATTTCGGCCGCCTGCAGACGCAGGTTAGCCCGGTCAGCGGCACGGCCACCTACACGTACGACGAGGCCGGAAACCTCACCTCGACCACGGACGCGAACAGCGCCACGACGGCCCGCACGTTCGACCTCCTGAACCGTGCGCTGACCGCCACCTCCACCCGCAGCGGACGAACGACCGAGACGGTGACCTGGACGTACGACAGCTCGACCGCGTTCGACTACGGACTGGGCCGTGTCGCCACGATGGTCGATCCTTCCGGCACGACCTCCTACGCGTACGAGCGGCGTGGCCTGCTGCGCGTCGAAGGGCACGACTCCACGCCGGGGGTGATCTACGCGTATGACGCGAACGGCAACCGGACGGCGGTGGGCGAGGTCGCGTACACCTTCGACTTCGCCGACCGGCCAAGCACCGCGACGCTCTCCGGCACGACGACGCTGGCCAGCGGCGTCAAGTACCTGCCGTTCGGACCGCTGGCGGAGCTGACCTACGGCAGCGGCGCGGTCAAGACGTTCGACTACACCTCGCGCTACCTCCCGGCGGAGAACAAGCTGACGCTCTCCTCGACCGTGATCGCCGACTATGTCTATGACAACGACGAGGCCGGCAACATCACGGAAATCCATGATGCGGTGAGCTCCGGCTACAACCGGGACTTCGCCTACGACGACCTCAACCGCCTGGTCACCGCGAACACCGGCAGCTCGCTGTGGGGCACCGGCTCGTACACATACGACGCCGCCGGCAACATCACCGCGGCCTCTCTCTCTGGCTACCGCTCGGACACGTACTCCTACAGCGGCACGACGTCGAAGCTGTCCTCCGTCAGCGGCTTGCCCATCAGCTACGACAGCGCGGGCAACGACAGCTCGCAGACCATCAGCGCGCGCAACCTCGTGGAGAACAACGGCCCGAGCAACACCTACGACGGCCGCGGCGTGCGCCTGCGCCAGGAGTGGCTGGAGACCCGCTGGCCGTACGATCCGATGCGCGCCGACTGGGCGTACAGCCCCGAGCTGCATCCCCTCCAGATGGTGGTCTATCGCGGCGGCGGAATCGGGTACGGCATGTGGGATGCCGAGTCCACGCGCGGCTTTGTCTGGCTGGGCGATTTCCCCATCGCCCAGACGGACCAGGCGGGCGGCGGCACGATCGAGCTCGAGGCCGAACC
>DATEOX010000671.1:0-6833 GCA_035273585.1 Thermoanaerobaculia bacterium | reverse complement strand
TGTACGTCCCCGGCGGCAGCAGGCCGATCTCGTAATGCCCCTTCTCGTTCGTGACCGTGCTGCGCGTGGCGCCCGTGGCCACGTTCGAGGCGGTCATCGTCACGCCCGGCAGCGCGCCGCCCTGGTCGTCGGAGACGTTGCCGGAGATGGCGCCGTTGCTGCTCTGCGCGAAGAGGCCGACAGGCATCCACACCATGAGCAGCGCGAAGGCAAAGAGGAAGCAAATATGCTTCGCGTGTTTCATTGGGACTCCTTATTCAATTGTGGTTGGTTTGGCGATTCGCCGAAGAATAACACGAGGGAGTGACGGCCATGGGCATCGCGACGGTGAACCCTGCGACGGGCGAAACACTACGCGTTTTCGACGCGCTCAGCAGTACGGAAATCGAGGAGAAGCTGCAAAGAAGCGCCGCTGCTTTCGCGGTGAATCGCATGCGTTCCTTCGCCGAGCGCGCGCGGCGGATGGCCCGGGCCGCCGAGCTCCTCGACGCGCGCAAGGACGACCTCGGGCGCCTCATCACGACGGAGATGGGGAAGCCGCTGAAGGCGGCCGTGGCCGAGGTCCAAAAGTGCGCGCTCGTCTGCCGTTTCTACGCGGAGCACGCCGAGACGTTCCTTGCTGACGAGCAGGTCGAGACGGATGCGAAGCAGTCCTTCATCCGCTACCAGCCGCTCGGGCCGGTCCTGGCCGTGATGCCATGGAACTTCCCGTTCTGGCAGGTCTTCCGCTTCGCCGCGCCGGCGCTGATGGCGGGCAATGTTGGCCTCCTCAAGCACGCCTCGAACGTGCCGCAATCGGCGCTGGCCATCGAGCAGATCCTGGTGGACGCCGGCTTCACGGACGGCGAATTCCAGACGCTGCTCATCGGCGCCGAGCAGGTGCAGCAGGTGCTGGATGACGAGCGGGTGAAGGCCGCGACGCTCACCGGCAGCGAGCCGGCCGGCGCGAACGTCGCGTCGACCGCGGCGAAGCAGATCAAGAAGAGCGTGCTGGAGCTGGGCGGCAGCGATCCGTTCATCGTGATGCCCAGCGCCGACCTGGCCGAGGCGGTGAAGATCGCCGTCAAGGCGCGGATCGTCAACAACGGGCAGTCGTGCATCGCGGCGAAGCGCTTCATCGTGCACGCCGACATTGCTGATGAGTTCCAACGGCGCTTCGTCGCCGCCATGGAGGCGCTGAAGATCGGCGACCCGATGGAGGACGGCGTCGAGCTCGGGCCGCTTGCGTCGCCGCAGTTGGTGAAAGATCTCGAAGAGCAGGTTCAGAAAAGCGTCGCGGCGGGAGCGAAGCTGCTCACCGGCGGTCGTCGCATCGGCGAGCGCGGCAACTTCTACGCGCCGACGGTGCTGGCGGACATCCCGCCGGACGCGCCGGCGTTCGGCGACGAGACGTTCGGGCCGGTGGCGTCGCTTTTCCCCGCGCGCGACCTCGACGACGCGGTGCGCATCGCGAACTCCACCCGCTTCGGCCTCGGGGCGAGCGTCTGGACGAACGACGCCGGCGAGGCGGCGCGCTTCACCGACGCGATCGAGTCGGGGATGGTCTTCTTCAACGCCATGGTGGCGTCCGACCCGCGCATGCCGTTCGGCGGCGTGAAGCACTCCGGCTTCGGGCGCGAGCTCGGCGTGCACGGCATCCGCGAGTTCGTGAACATCAAGACGGTGTGGATCAGCGCGCTCGGGGCGAAGGGGAGCGAGACGGAATAGGGTGTCATTCTGAGCCGCGAAGACGGCGAAGAATCCGTACCGATCTTTCGCTGCGCCCGAAAGGTACGGATCCTTCGCCGTCTTCGCGGCTCAGGATGACGCGTTACTTCTCCGACTCCAGCCGGAACTGCCAGCGCTCCGCATCCACCGGCTCGTCGGCGTAGACGCGGAAGACGCAGCGGCCGTCGCCGGCCTGGAAGCGCTCCTCGCGCTCCACGCGCACGCCGAGGAGGCGGGTGAGGGCGTTGACCGAGATGCTGCAGATGGCGGGACGACGCATGGCCACGTTGTAGAACGGGCAGTTGCGCTCGACGAGTCGAAAGCCGTCCTCCGTCTTCTCCGCCTCCATGTACGGGTCCTGGAAGATGTAGAGGCTCTTGAGCGCCTCGACGCGATCCGCGAGCGGCAGGCCGCGGATGGCCGGTGCGACTTGCGCCACGCGGTCATCGCAGACGCGGCCGAGCATCCTCTTCGTCGCCTCGGGGCCGAGCTCGTTGGCGACGGCATCGAGCATGGCCACGCCGAGGGCGTCGTAGCTCTTGGGGAAGAGATGGTCGCCCGCGTCGGTGAGCGAATAGGTCGTGGCCGGGCGGCCGGTGCGGCCGCGCTCGTGCGCGGCGCGGTCGATCTTCGACTCGATCCAGCCGTCGCGCTGGAGCTGCAGGAGCTGCTGGCGAACGGCCTCGCCGGTGAGCTCCAATTCGTCGGCGAGCTGCGCGATGGTGGCGCAGCCCTGCCGCTTGAGCGCCGCGAGAATCGCGCGCCGGCTGTCGGGAAGCTGATGGATGCCGAGGATGGCCTTCTCTCCTCTCTCACGGGCCAAACCGCGCCGGGACGGCAAAAAATTCAGATGCTATACAGACGTTTCATGACCCCGCTGGGCTTCGTGCTGATCATCCTTACGATCGCCTTCTTCGCCGGTTTCCTCGGATCGCTTCTCGGCCTCGGCGGCGGGATCATCGTCGTCCCGGCGCTGACCCTCTTCCTCGGCGTGGACATCCGGCTGGCCATCGGGGCGTCGATCATCTCCGTGATCGCCACCTCCAGCGGTGCGGCGGCGGCGTACGTGCGCGAGCGGCTGGCCAACCTGCGGGTGGCGATGTTCCTCGAGCTCGGGACCGTGCTGGGGGCCATCAGCGGCGCGTATCTGGCCGGGCTGCTCCACGCGCGGTGGCTCTTCATCCTCTTCGGCGCGCTCCTCGGCTACTCGGCCATCGCCATGATCCGCAAGCCGCATGCGGCCGCCGGCGGCGTGCCGCCCAGCGCGCTCGCCGATCGTTTGCAGCTACACGACTCCTACTTCGACGAGGCGCAGGCGCTGCAGCGCGAATACCGCGTCGCGCGGCCGGGCCTCGGGCTGGCGCTGATGTACCTCGCCGGCACGGCGAGCGGCCTGCTCGGCATCGGCTCCGGCGCGCTGAAAGTGCCGGCCATGGATCTGGCCATGAAGCTGCCGATGAAGGTCTCGACGGCGACGAGTAACTTCATGATCGGCGTCACGGCGGCGGCGAGCGCGGGACTCTACTTCACACGCGGCCAGATCAACCCGTTTCTCGCCGCGCCGGTGGCGGCGGGCGTGCTGGGCGGCGCGACGCTCGGCGCGCGCTTTCTGGGACGCGTCCAGCCGCGCCGGCTGCGCATGCTGTTCGTGGTCGTGCTGCTGGTGGTGTCGGTGCAGATGCTGGTCAAGGGGCTGCGCTGATGCTGATCAGCCGCCTGTTGCGCACCGGTGTCGCCGCGAGCGCGGCGCTGGTCGTCATCGGCATGCTCCTCGTGTTCGGCCATCATCCGACGTACCGCTCGTCGCATACGGAGCTCGCACCACTGCTGAGCGCGACGGCCATCTATCCGCACTCGGTACGCGCGGTGCTCGCGGCGGCGCGGGCGGGACGGGGGCAGGGGATTGCGATGATCGGTCTGCTGCTGCTCATCGCCACGCCGGTGGCACGCGTGGCCGTCTCGATCGGCATCTTCATCCGCGCGCGCGACTGGCGCTTCGTGATCATCACGGCAACAGTTCTGTTGCTGTTGATCGCCTCGTTCGCGCTCGGCGCCGCGGGCCGGTAAATTGCAGCCCATTTCGTGCAGAGGTGCCTCATGCGAGCTCGTGGTTTCTCGTCGCTCCTTCTCCTGATCGCGGTCGCCTGCTCCTCATCGCCCGGCGCGGCGGACCGCCCGAACGGGATCGCCAAGCCGGACATCGGCGTCCGCTCGACGGCCTCCACGATCTTCTTCGGCTCCGGCTCGACGGCCCCCGTGCCGCTCGAAGTCGTGGTCCGGAACAACGCCAGCGTCCCGCTGCGCGTCCGCCGCATCTCGATCGAGAGCCCGGGCATGGCCGAGTACACGCTCCAACCGCTGCAGCGGACGTTCGACGAGGAAGTCGGGCCGGGGCAGACGAAGTCCTTCAACCTCGTCGGCACCGCCTACACGAACATCTCCCGCCTGAACCCGACCGAGCCGCTGCAGGTGCGGGCCACGGTGGAGTTCGAAGGACCGGGGAAGGAGCGCTTCCGGGAGATCGTGTTCCAGCGGGCAACGTAGGAGGGGGGAAGGGCCGCGCTGGCTCCGGCAGTAGGACTCGAACCTACGACCCACGGATTAACAGTCCGTTGCTCTACCGACTGAGCTATGCCGGAGTACGGCGTGAAGGGCGCGGAAAGTAGCAGACCGCCCCGCGCGCGGTCAAGCGTAACCCGACCCCCGGAAACTTTATTCGCTGGATGGAGATCCCGCGATCAGCGACCGGCGCACCCGGCCGTGCCGGGTACAATCCCCGCCGCATGTCGCGGGAGATCGTCATCAATGCGACCAAACACGAGTCGCGGATCGCCGTGCTCGACGAGGGGCAGGTCGTCGAGCTGTGGGTGGAGCGGACGCGCCATCGGACCATCGTCGGCAACATCTACAAGGGGCGCGTAACCAAGGTCCTGCCCGGCATGCAGTCGGCCTTCGTCGACCTCGGCCTGGAGCGGGACGCCTTCCTCTACGTCTCGGACGTCATCGAGGACATCGAGGAGCTGGAGACCGAGACGCCGGATGAGCTGCACCTCTTCGACTCGCAGCAGTCGCGCCCCGAGACGTCCATCTCCGACCTCCTGCGCGAGGGGCAGGAGATCGTGGTGCAGGTGTCGAAGGACACCATCGCCGGCAAAGGGGCGCGCATCACCAGCCACATCACCCTGCCGGGGCGCTTCCTGGTCTACATGCCGACCGTGAACCACATCGGGGTGTCGCGGCGCATCGAAAACGAGGCGGAGCGGACGCGCCTGAAGGAGATGCTGGAGCGGATCCGGCCGCCGGGGACGGGCGGCTTCATCGTCCGCACCGCGGGCGAGCAGCGCGAGGAAGAAGAGTTCGTCGCCGACCTCAGCTATCTCACCCAGCTCTGGGAGCAGATCCGGCGGCGGGCGGAGAAGGTCTCGGCGCCGAACGTGATCCATCATGACCTCGATCTCGTCCTGCGCACCATCCGCGACGTCCTGTCGCCCGAGTTCAAGACCGTTTGGGTCGACTCGGTCGATCAGTACCAGCGCATCGTCGAGTTCCTCGACCACATCCAGCCGAACCTCGTCTCGCGCGTGCGGCTCTTCCGGCGCGACGAGCCGATCTTCGATGAGTTCGGCATCGAGCCGGAGATCGCCAAGGCGCTCAAGTCGAAGGTGTGGCTCAAGTCCGGCGGCTACATCGTCATCAACCAGACCGAGGCGCTGGTGGCAATCGACGTGAACACCGGCAAATACGTGGGGAAGAAGAATCTCGAGGAGACGGTGTTCCGGACGAACGTCGAGGCGGCGAAGGAGATCGTGCGCCAGATCCGGCTGCGCGACCTGGGAGGCATCATCGTCCTCGACTTCATCGACATGGAGGAGCCGGCGAACCGCGCGCGGCTCTTCGAGGCGCTGGAGAACGAGATCCGGAAGGACCGCTCGAAGACGAAGATCCTGCAGATCTCGGAGTTCGGCCTGATCGAGATGACCCGCAAGCGCGTCCGGCAGAGCCTGGAACGGTCGCTGACGCAGGCCTGCCCGTACTGCGGCGGTGGCGGGCGGATCAAGTCGAACACGACCATCGCCCTGGAGATCTGGCGCGAGCTGATGAAGCTGCGCGACCTGCACGAGGGGCAGGACGTGATCGTGCGCGTGAACCCGATCGTCTACTCCACGCTGCACACCGGCGACCCGATCTTCGAGGAAGTGGAGCGGAACCTCGGCATCCACCTGGTGTTCAAGCCGGACGATTCTCTGCATCACGAGCAGTTCGACGTGATGAGGATCTGAGGTGTCATCCTGAGGCGCAAAGACGCCGAAGGATCCGTACCGATCTTGCGCCGCGCCTGAAGGTACGGATCCTTCGCCGTCTTCTCGGCTCAGGATGACACCCCGTGCCGGCTCGGCACAGCCCATGCAGTTGATCCGAGCGGAGCTGTATGTCCCTCGACGATACTTTCACGAACCTCGCGGCCTTCCTGAACAGCCTCGATGCCGAGGGGGAGCAGAAGTTCGAGCTCTCGCACTCGCTGGTCATCATCTGCCCCGACTGCGGGAAGAACATCGCCTTCCGCGGCCGCTGCCCCAAATGCGGCGGCAACAGTTGGATCCCGGCGCATCACAACAGCGGGATCTTCGAGCAGATGAAGGCCCAGCGGTGGCGGCAGATGATGCACCGCGAGGATGACGATACGGGGAGCTTCCGGCCGCAGGACGCGGCGCCGGAGGAAGAGCCGGTGCAGGAGAGCGAGCCGAGCTAGCTGTCCAGCCCCTCCCGCAGGTACTCCTCCTCCATCAACGAGCGGAAGAGCTGTTCCCACTCGCGGGTGCCGGGGGTCGGGGCCTTCTTCATCACCGCGAGCTTGCGCCGGACGTTATCTTCGCGCTCTTCCTCGCGCTTGAACTCGTCGGCGAGGGCGTGGGCGATCGACTGGCGCACCACCTCGCGATCCTTGAGCAGCGTGACGGACTGCGAGCGCGTCATGGCGTCGAGGAGGTCGCGCGCGAGCTGATTCACGCGCTCCCTCGACAATTTGTGCATGGCCGAATTGTAGAACGTCAATGGACGGGCTGCTCGCCTTCCTCCGGGCCGTTCTCCGGCTCGTCACCGTTCTCTTTTTCGACCAGCTTGATGGC
>DATEOX010000670.1:0-8266 GCA_035273585.1 Thermoanaerobaculia bacterium | reverse complement strand
AGCAGGTCACAGCTCACAGGTCACAGCTCACAGGGAGAACGATCGTTTCGTCGGAGCTCTCCGGCGAGCGCAGCCCTGTGAGCTGTGACCTGTGAGCTGTGAGCTTTCCTCAACCAGTTATTGCTACAATCGCCCGCACCCGGATTCAGCAATCGGTCGTCCAGCGGAGGGTTCACGTGCCGGCATAGCGCCGTTCGTGTGTGTCGTCCGTACATGCAATGACTACGTCCGCCGAGAGAGACGAATGAACATTCGAGCCGCACGCCGACTCCTGCTGTGCCTCTTCCTTCTTTGCGCCGCGACCCCGCTCCTGGGCCAGAACGTCACCTTCACCAGCGTCCAGAGCGGCCCGTGGGACGACCCGAACACCTGGGACGTGGGAGGCGGGCAGTTCCCGAGCGACGGCAGCTTCCATCACGTCGTCATCGCCTCCGGCCACACCGTCACCATCGCCAACTCCGCGCTGGCCGCGGACCTCACCTTCACCGGCGGCGGCACGAGCCGCAGCGTCGTGGTCAGCACCGGCCAGTTCCTGACCGTCAACGGTGCCGTTACCTTCAATGATCCGAGCGGCATCGGCGTGACGAACACCCTCGACGTCGGCGCCGGCGACGCCACCGTCGGCAGCGTCGTGTTGACCGGCGGCTCGGTAGCCAACAGCATCAGCCTGCTCTCCATCGGCAGCGGCACCCTCACCGTGAACGGCGGCGTGACCGTCAGCGGCCTCGTCTCGAATGCGAAGATCACCTTCTCCGGCGCCGGGACGCTCGACCTCTCCGGCAGCCTGGGCAACGGCGCGACGCTGACCAACTTCACCGGCGCCCCCGGGTCCCTGATCCGCTACAGCGGCACCGGCGCGCAGACCGTCGGCGCGTACGCCTACCAGCGCCTGATCCTGAACAAGACCTCCGGCACCGCCAGCGCCGGCGGCACGTTGTCCGTCGCCGGAACCTTCACCCAGAGCGGCGGCGTCTTCGACCTGCTCGTCGCGAGCGCCGACTTCTTCTCGGCCGACGTCAACGGCACGATCAACGGCACCGCGGGCATCCAGTTCACCGGCTCGCTGGCGAGCCTGAGCGGCACCGGGACCATCAACGCGCCGGTGACCATCGCCACCTCGAAGAACATCTCCAACGGCTCGAGCCTCAACTTCGGGACCATCAGCCTCCTGAGCGGTGTCACGATGACCAACGCCGGCACGGCGGACGTGACCAACATCACCGGCGCCGATGCCACCTCGACGTGGGTCAACAACGGCACGCTGAAGATCAGCGGCAACCTGCTCAACCCCACCGGCACCCTCACCGCCACGCTCATCACGAACACGGTCGAGTACGACGGCACCTCCCAGGCGGTCAAGCCGACCACCTACGCCACGCTCGCCCTCAAAGGGAGCGGCGCGGTGTCCGTGTCGGGCATCCCCAGCGTCCTGGCCGGCTTCAATGTCGGCGGCACGACCGCGGCCACGCTGGCCGGCGCGCTGTCGGTGGCCGGCACCGTGAACATCGGCAGCACCGCGTCGCTCGACCTCGGATCGTTCGTGCACAGCGTCGGCGGCAACTGGACGAACAACGGCACCCTCGTCGCCGGCACCTCGACGGTGATCTTCAACGGCGGCTCGGCGCAGAACATCGTCAACAACACCTCCGCCTTCGCCAGCGTCCAGTTCAGCGGCGTCGGCCTCAAGTCGAGCAACAGCGGGCTGGACGTCGACAAGGACTTCACCATCGCCAGCGGCTCGAACTTCGACGGCAGCTCGTTCACGCACAAGGTCGGCGGCAACTGGACGAACCTCGGCACGTTCGCCTACGGCACGTCCACCGTCGAATTCGACGGCGCGGTCGGAACGCAGACCATCAGCGGCACGGCGCCGGTCTCGTTCGCCAGCCTCACCGTGACGAACCCCTCCGGCCTCTCCCTCTCCCAGCACGTCCAGGTCAACAACGTGCTGAACATCGGTCCGAACGTGATCGCCACGAATGCCTTCGCCGTGCTGATGAGCGGCGGCTCGTCGCTGACCCGCACCAGCGGCTGGATCTGGGGCGAGCTGAAACGGAAGAACGCCACCGGCTCGACGACGTTCGAAGTCGGCACGCCCTCCGGCTACTCCCCGGTGACGATGTTCATCACCGGCACCGCCGATACCGCGGTGCAGTCGGTCTCCGGCAGCGGCTGCTGCACCTTCGACGGCGCGAACCACCTCGGCCAGTCGTGGCAGATCTTCGCCGCCTCGCCGGTCACCGCCGACCTCACCTTCACCTGGCCCGCGGGCGTTCCGGGCACCGAAGCCAACTACGTCCTCGGACGCTACCAGGCCGCGGCCTGGACCTATCCGATCAGCACCGTGACGCCGGCCACGCACACCGGCACGACCAGCGGCCAGACGATCAACAGCACCGCCGCGAGCTGGACGGCGGGCGAGCCGTCGAGCCTGGGCGGCGCGCCGCCGACCGTGAGCAGCTTCAACCCCACCGCCGGCAGCCAGGGCGTGACCGTCATCCTCACCGGCACGAGCTTCACCGGCGCGACGGCGGTCGCGTTCAACGGCACGCCGGCCACGTTCGTCGTCGACTCCGACACGCAAATCACCACCGGCGTGCCGGCCGGAGCCACCAGCGGCACGATCTCCGTCACGAACGCCGACGGCACCGGCATGAGCGCCGGCAGCTTCACCGTCAACGCGCCGGGCGTGATCCAGAGCGCCGCGAGCGGCGCCTGGACGACGCCCGCCACCTGGGTGGGCAACATCCCGCCGGGCACCCTCGATCAGGTGCAGATCCACAACACGCATACCGTCACCCTCACCGCGAGCGCCACCTGCGGCGCGCTCACCGTGAGCAGCGGCGGCACAGCGGACATCGGCACGTCGACGCTGACCGTCAACGGCGCGGCGACCATCAACGGCGCGGTCACCGGCAGCGGCTCGCTCACGCTCGCGACCACGGCCACGCTCGACGGCACTGGCACGTTCGCCCCGCCCGTCACCATCCAGGCCACGCGCACCGTGCAGTCGTCGGCGAACCTCGCCTTCAATGGCGGCATGATCGTGCAGGGCGGCGCGACGCTGACGAACGACGGCCAGGTGCACGTCGACAACGCGAACGGCATCCTCGGCAGCGGCGCATTCATCAACGGCAACAACGCCACGCTCACCGTCGGCGGCCCGCTGGTCCCGACGCTCACCGCCACCGCGCCGGGCAACTCCGTCGACTACGACGGCGGCGCGCAGACCGTGCAGGCCACGGCGTACCACTACCTCTTCCTCAGCGGCAGCGGCACGAAGACGATGACCGGCGTCTCGTCGATCGGCGCCGACCTCTCCATCAGCGGCTCCGCCGTCGCGGTGGCCGGCAGTGGGATGACGATCTCCGGCTCGGTGAACGTCAACAGCGGCTCGGCGACGCTCACCCTCGGCTCGTTCACGCACAACGTCGCCGGCAACTGGACGAACAACGGCACGGTCAACGCGGCCGGCTCGGTGGTGAACTTCAACGGCAGCTCGGCGCAGAGCATCAATGGCACGTTCGCCAACCTGAAGATCAACAAGCCCTCCGGCACCGCCACCCTCGCCTCCTCCATCCTCGTCACCGACACCACCACGCTCACCTCCGGCGTGCTGGACATCGGCAGCAACAACCTGACGACCACGGACCTCACCGGCCCCGGCGCGCTGAGCATGGGCTCGAGCGGCAGCCTCTCCATCTCCGGCGACAGCAACACCTTCACCGGCATCTTCATCCCAGGCACCAGCGCGGTGATCATCGACGGCAACGGCAGCCAGCTCCTGCGCGGCGGGACGTACTACGACCTCTACATCCAGAAGCCGACCGGCACGGCGACGCTGACCGCGGTGACGACGGCCACGCACAAGCTCTGGGTCTCCAGCGGCACGCTCGCCGACGGCGGCAACCAGATCAGCAGCTTCGGCAGCAGCACGCTCCAGGTCGACGCCTTCGCCACGCTGATCCTCGGCAGCGGCGCGGCCTCGACCAGCTTCCCGGGTGGCTTCACCACGAACACCCTCGCGCCGGCCAGCGACGTGACCTACGCCGCGGCCAACAGCGCGCAGCAGATCGCCTCCTTCCCGAACTACGGCTGGCTGACCGTCGACTCCGGCGGCGGCGCGGGGATCGTCAAGACCGTCGACGGCGGCGCCATCATCAACGCCGTGCGCCTCGACCCGACCAATGGTGCCGGCAGCCTCACCCTCGACCTGGCGGGCAAGACGGCGAACGTCTCCGGCACTCTCGGCGGCGACGGCGCCATCACCTTCGGCGCCTCCACCGGCGCGCTGAACATTGGCGGCGACTTTGCCAACACCGGCGCGTTCACCCGCGGCCTGAGCACCGTCACGTTCAACGGCACGGGCAACCAGCAGGTGCGCGGCGTCAGCTACCACAACCTGACCATCAACAAGGTCTCGGGCTTCGCCCAGCTCGCCGGCGCGACGACCGTCTTCGGCAACCTGGGCGTGACCAACGGCACGCTGCAGGGGCTGACCAATACGCTGATCGTCGAGGGGAGCTTCTCCAACAACGGCAGCATCGACGCCGGCTCGAACAATTGGCGCTTCCGAGGGGCCGTGGCCAACAACGGCACGTTCACCGGGTCGACCGGCGCCCTCGTGCTGGACGGCAGCGCGCCGCAGACGTGGAGCGGTTCGAGCGTGGCCAGCCTGAACAACCTGCAGATGGCGAACCTCAGCGGAGTCACGTTGAACAAGACCGTCAGCGTGAACGGCTCGCTCGATCTGGCCGGCGGCATCATCACCGTCGCCGGCGGCGAGCAGCTCAGCATGTCCACCGCCGTCGTGACCCGCAGCGCGGGCTACGTGAACGGCGCGCTGACGATGAACCTCCCGAACGCGACGACCCGGACGTTCCACGTCGGCACCGCCAGCGGCTACGCGCCGGTCGACGTGTTGCCGAACGGCGCCGGCCTGATGACCGTCACGCCGAAGCAGGGGCCGCATCCGAACGTCAACACCCCGAGCGTCCTGCAGCGCTACTGGACCATCGCCACCACCATCCCCACCGCCGGCGTGCTCCAGTTCATCTGGAACGCGGGGGAGGCGGCCGGCACCGAGGCGTCGTACGTCACCGGGCGCTACAACGGCGGCACCTGGGCCCAGCCGGGCGGCACGGTCAACCCGACGCTCCACTTCGCCCAGATCAGCAATCCTTCGCTCACAGGCGACTGGACGGTAGGCGAGCCGTCCGCGTTCGCGGGCGTCGCCGACCTCTCCGTCGGCGTGACCAGCGTCCCGCCCTCGGTTCTCTTCAATCAGGTCTACAACTACTCCGTGGCCGTAAACAACGCCGGCCCCGACCCCGCCACCGGCGTGAGTGTGAACATGACCCTCACCGGCGACGCCACGATTACGGGCGCGTCGGCGCCCGGCTGGGCCTGCGGCAACACCGCCACCACCGCCACCTGCACGCTGGCCTCGCTCGCCACCGGCGCGCCGCAGACCATCACCGTCAACACCACGGCCAACGCCTCCGGCACCGGCGCCTCGCTCGCCGCGACCGTCACCGCCACGAGCATCGACACGAACGCGGCGAACGACAACGCCAGCGCCTTCACCAGCATCGGCCCGCTCCAGGCCGACCTCACCCTCACCCACGTCGTGAGCGGCCCGACCAGCGTGCCACCGTCGACGCTCGTCACCTTCAACCTCTCCGTCACGAACGACGGCTCGGCCACGGCGACGAACATCAACCTGACCGACGTGTTGCCCAGCGGCCTCTCCTACGTCTCGAACACGGCGAGCGGCCTGACCTGCAACCCGGTCGGCTCCAACGTCGTCTGCACCGCCCCGACGCTCCTCGTGGGCAACACGGCCACGGCAGCCATCACCGTGAACGCCGTTACCGGCGGCACGCTCACCGCGACGGCGAGCGTCAGCGCCACGGAGGCCGACCCGAACACGGCGGACAACAGCGCCTCCGCCGCCGTGACGGTCATCAACGTCTCCACCCTCACCGTCGAGAGCAATGCCGACAGCGGCAACTTCACCCTGCGCCAGGCCATCCTCGACGCGAACTCCGGCGCCTGCGTCGTCCCCTGCTCCATCCTCTTCAACCTGCCGGCCGGGCAGCACGTCATCGCCCCCACCTCCCCCTTCCCCGCCCTGACCGCGCGGATGTTCCTCCAGGCACACACCCAGCCGGGCTACGTCAGTGCGCCGATCGTCGAGCTGGACGGCACCAACGCCGGCGGCATCGGCCTGCAACTGACGGCGAACGGCTCGCAGGTGCGCGGCTTCGTCATCCGGAACTTCCCGAACGCCGGCATCCTCGTCTCCGGCGGCGGCGCCGTCATCCGCGACAACTACCTCGGCACCGACATCAGCGGCACGGTCGCCGCCCCGAACACGGACGGCGTGCGCCTCACCTCCGGCACGACCCTGATCGAGCACAACCTGATCTCGGGCAACAGCGGCTCGGGCATCCGCATCACCGGCAGCGGCTCGGATGGCAACATCATCCAGGGCAACTTCATCGGTACCGACGCCGGCGGCACGATCAACCTCGGCAATGGCAAGGGTATCGAGCTCGGCGTCAACCCGCTCTCCACCGTCATCGGCGGCACTGGCGCCGGCGAGAGGAACACCATCGCCTTCAACGGCACCGGCGTCGCCGTCCTCGGCTCGCCCGGCAACTCCATCCTGGCCAACTCCTTCTACGGCAACACCACCCTCGGCATCGACCTCGACGGCGACGCGGTGGCCAACCCGAACGACCTCGGCGACGGCGACGGCGGCGGCAACAACCAGCAGAACCACCCCCAGCTCGTCTCGGCCAGCATCGTCGGGGCGAACGTCAACGTGACGCTGCAGCTCGAATCGTCTGCGGTGCCGACGACGCAGAGCCTCCTGGTCGAGGTCTTCAAGGCCCAGGGCAGCGAAGGGAAGACGTTCCTCGGCCGGCAGTGCTACGGCACGAACGATCCGGGCACGGTCGGGCTCACCATCCCCTCCGCGCTCGTCACGAGCGGCGACCCGATCGTAGCCACGGCGACGAGCTATCAGGACCTCGCCTGCTCCGGCACCGTCAACGACGGCACCTCCGAGTTCTCGAACGTCGTGAACGCCGTCTGCACGCCGCCCGCGGCGACCATCACCCATGCGGCGCAGGTCTGCGCGAATTCGACCGGCAACTTCGCCGCCGCGCCGGCCGGCGCGGCGAGCTACGTGTGGGGCGTGACGAACGGCACGCTGACCGGCGGCCAGGGGACGCCGAACATCACCTACGACGCGGGCCCCTCCGGCAGCGTCGGCCTCACCCTCACCATCTCCAACGGCGCGTGCTCCAGCAACGGCAGCTCCTCGGTGCCGATCGCCGCGGCCATCACGCCGCCGACCATCACCGGCCCGACCGCATCGTGCTCGAACAGCACGATCGCGCTCAGCGCCAGCGCCGGCTACGCCACCTACAGTTGGTCGGATGGCGTGCAGGTCGTCGGCACCACGCAGAACATCACGGCCCAGCCGCAGGTCGACACCACGTACACCCTGACCGTCTCGAACGGCGCCGGCTGCACCGCCGCGGCGACGCACGGCGTGACCGTCACGCCGACCGGTCCCGTCGTCATCACCGCGCCTGCGAACGTGAACCCGAGCTCGAGCGGCAACGCGGCCTCCGTCGCCGTCCGCCCCGCCGGCACGGCCTACACCTGGTCGGCGAGCGGCGGCACGATCACCGGCGGCCAGGGGACGAACGCCGTCACCTTCAACGCCGGCACCGGCTCGTCCATGACGTTGAGCATCACCGTCGTGCAGAACGGCTGCACCTCGACCGGCACGAAGACCATTGCCATCGGCCAGTCGGCCGACCTCTCCATCAGCAAGTCGTCTGATGTCGCCACGGTCGGCGCCGGCGCGAACGTCACCTTCATCATCGGCGTGACCAACGCCGGCCCGAACGCGTCCGGTGGCCTCACCGTGACCGAGGCGCTGCCGCCGGGGACGACGCTCGTGTCGGCGGCGGGCAGCGGCTGGACGTTCACGACGCTCAACGCGCTGACCGTCAGCGCTTCGCATGCCTCCATCAATGCCGGCGCCGGAGCGGAGCCGATCACCGTCGTCCTCACCGCGCCGAATGCCGCGGGCCCGATCACGAACGTGGCCAGCGTCAGCGGCGGCGTGCGCGATCCGAACATCGGCAACAACACCGCCAGCGCCACGGTGAACGTCGGCGGCGGCAACCCGAACTGCCCCACCGCGCCGCCGCAGCTCATGACGCCCGCCGCCAACGCGGTGGAC
>DATEOX010000669.1:0-22868 GCA_035273585.1 Thermoanaerobaculia bacterium | reverse complement strand
CAACTCCACGACGTCCTTGTCGATTGCGACGCCGTGCTCCGCGGCGTACCGAAGCACGAGCGGCGGCAGACCGCGCGTGAAGTTCCATCGCGCCGCCGCGGCCGCTTTCCCGCTCAATGCCACCGCCTCGGTGCCCTGGTTGTTGCGCATCAGGTCGAAGACGAAGCCGCTATCGCCGTCGAGCACGAAGCGGAAGGCGAAGTTCTCGTTCGTCGGATAGCGGGAGTGCGTCTCGGCCAGGAGGCGGTTGCCGCGAAGGTCGACGAACGTCCGGCCGCTCCACGGCTCGACGTCCAGCGGCCCGTCGACGCGCCGGCTCTGGTGGAGCATGTGCCGCGTGCCGTGGCAGTTCACGTCGATGGTGCGGATGGCATCGAGGTTGAGGGCGAGGAGGAGGGCGAGCATGCGGGGAGCGTACGCGGGTAGCACTTGGCGGTGTGGCTCGATGTGACCGGGCGATGGCTCGAAGTTGCTGGTTGCTGGTTGCTGGTTGCTGGTCCGAGGTGCCTCGGCGTTTTTACCAGCAACTAGCAACTAGCAACCAGTAACTCGCCGGCCCGGAACGCGTTTCGCATGCACCTTCCGCATGGCTCGCGGATGGGAAAGCAAGTCAGTCGAGTCGCAGATCGAGGATCGCCGGGACGCGCCTGCGCGCGGTGACGGCGACGCCGCGGCAGCGGAGAAGCTGTCGCGGCGCCGGAAGCGGGAGAGCGTGGAGCTGTCGCGGCGGCGGGTCGTCAGGGACCTGGAGACCAGCCGCTCAGAGGTGCATCGCACCGCGCTGGAGAACGCGCTTCATCACCTCGACGACGAGCTGCGCCGGATCGACGAAGACTGACGCGCGGCGCGCCCCTGCGGCGCGGGATGCGTCCGCTGCTGCTGCGGATGATAGGACTGCAGCGGTTGGGCCTCCGTGTAGTCGAAGCCCTCGGCGCGGCGGCGCGGCACGGCCTTGCGGATCTGCTTCTCCAGCGCCCGCACGTTCGCCTCGTCCTCAGGCGTGACGAAGCTGATCGCGTCGCCCACCGCCTCCGCCCGCCCCGTGCGGCCGATGCGGTGCACGTAGTCCTCGGGCTGCGGCGGGAAGTCGAAGTTGACCACGTGCGAGATGCCGGCGACGTCGATGCCGCGCGCGGCGATGTCCGTGGCCACGAGCACCCGCACCCGCCCGTCGCGGAACGCCGCGAGGGCCGCGGTGCGCTGCCCCTGCGAGCGGTTCGAGTGCAGCGTCGCGGTCGGGATCCTGGCCGCCATCAGCTTGCGCGCGATCTTGTCCGCGCCGTGCTTGGTGCGGGAGAAGACGAGCACCGAGTCGAGGTTCTTGTCCCGAAGCAGGTGCAGCAGGAGGTCGATCTTCCGGCTCTTCGACACCGGATAGAGCGCCTGCTCGACCGTGTCGGCCGGGTTCGTGCGCCGGCCGATCTCGACGATCTCCGGATTGCGCAGCATCTCCGACGCGATGCGCTCGATGTCCTTGGAGAGGGTGGCGGAGAAGAGGAGCGTCTGCCGCTCCTTCGGCAGCGCGGCGATCACCTTGCGGATCTGGGGGAGGAAGCCCATGTCCAGCATCCGGTCGGCCTCGTCGAGGACGACGAACTTGACGTCGGAGAGCGAGATGTGACGCTGATTCATCAGGTCCAGCAGGCGGCCGGGCGTGGCCACGAGGATGTCGACGCCGCGGCGGACGGCCTGGATCTGCGGCGTCTCGCCGACGCCTCCGAAGATGGTCACGCAGCGGAGGCGGAGGTGCTTGGCGAACGTCCGGACGCTCTCGTCGATCTGTGCGGCGAGCTCGCGGGTGGGGGCGACGATGAGCACCCGCGGCGTGCGGCGGGCGTGTTGGGGGGCGCGGCCGAGGAGCTCGAGCAGCGGGAGGACGAACGCGGCCGTCTTGCCGGTGCCCGTCTGGGCGATGCCGATCAGGTCGCGGCCGGCGAGCACGTGGGGCATCGCGGCGGCCTGGATCGGGGTGGGGGTTGCGTAGCCGATTTCGTCAACTGCGCGGACAATGTGAGAAGAAAAGCCAAATCGTTTAAACGGCATGAGTTGGGGGCAACCGGAGGGAGCGGGTGATTATTCTCAGCGCGCCGCCAAAAGGTTCCCGATGATCACCGCCGCGGGGAAGATCAGCGAGGCGAACGCGGCCAGCGGCCGCGCCTTCAGCTCGCCCGCCTCGTTCACTTCCGGGCGCGCCGGCACCTCGTCGAGCATGTAGGCCAGCTTCGGATCGGTGGGTGAATAGAGCAGCGGCTCGAGCGCCTCGTCCTCCAGCCGCTCGGTCATCGACGTGCGCGACTTCACCTCCCGCACCGAGCCGTCGTACGCGGTGAAGGTGAAGGTCAGCTCGTACACGCGCCGCTTGTTCACGGTCGTGTTCGTCGCCCGCCGGTCCACCAGCTTCCCCTCGGCCAGCACGCCGTCTGCGAGAAGTCGCGCGCGCTTCCGCCCGGCGCGCATGGTGAACCCGACGATGGCCAGGCCGATGAGCGGGAAGATGATGACGAACAGCACGCCGCCGCTGAACATCTTGCGCCGCATCCCCTCGATGCGCGACTGCCGCGGGTCGTCGGTGCGGTACTGCACGATGACGAGGTCGCCCGGCGCCACGCGCTCGCCGGTCGTGTACGAGACGCCCTCGTAGCGCTGGCCGATGACGGAGAACGCGTAGTGGTTGGCCATCACCCGGGTCTTGTTCTCCGAGGCGCTCGTCCGCTCCACCGACGTGACCTTGCCCGCGGCCATGGCCATCGGGCCGCGGAAGCTGAAGGGCAGCTCGGCGTTGCCGACGAAGACCCAGAAGAAGATGGAGCTGAACCCGAGCACGGCCCAGCCGACCTGCGAGCCGACGCCGAGCGTGGTGATGATGCGCAGCGAGAGCGGCACCCGGCGCGGCGCAGGAGGGAAGAGCATGGGGAAAGGGTAAAGGAAATTGAGAATTGAGAATTGAGAATGGCTCCGCTGGGCGGGGTGCGTCGCCGTCGCGTAGCGTTTTTCTCAATTCTCAATTCTCAATTCTCAATTCTTGTCCTGGGTAGGGATCAGCCCGCCTCCGTCACCCCCTCTGTATGGCAAAACGACCGAACATCCTTCTCTTTATGGTGGACGAGCTGCGCTACCCGCCGGTCTACGACGGGCCGGAGCTCCGCGACTGGATGCGCACGAACCTCGTGGCGCAGACGCTCTTCCGCGAGACGGGCGTGGAGCTCGACCGGCACTACGCGATGTCCAGCGCCTGCGTCCCGAGCCGCGCGTCGATCTTCACCGGCCAGTACCCGTCTCTGCACGGCGTCAGCCAGACGGACGGCATCGGGAAGAACGCCTGGGATCCGGGCATGTTCTGGCTCGATCCCGACACCGTGCCGACGATGGGCGACTGGTTCCGCGCCGGCGGCTACCAGACGCACTACAAGGGCAAGTGGCACGTCTCCTTCGCCGACATCCTCGTGCCGGGGACGAAGAACTCGCTGCCGTCGAACGATGACGAGGGCGTTCCCTATCCGCAGAACGTCGAGACCTACCGCGCCGGCGACCGCCTCGACGACTACGGCTTCACCGGCTGGATCGGCCCCGAGCCGCACGGCAGCGCGAAGGCGAACTGCGGCATGGTCCGCGATCCACACTTTGCCGCCGAGACGCGGCGCCTGATCGACGAGCTGGAGGCGCGCAAGGACGACGACACGCCGTTCCTCATCGTCAACTCGTATACGAACCCGCACGACATCGTCTTCTTCGGTTTGAAGTGGGAGCAGTTCGGCTTCCCCTTCACCGACGGCACGATTCCCGACATCCCCGAGCCGCCGACGCGCGGCGAGGACCTCTCCACGAAGCCGACCTGCCAGCAGAGCTACGTCGACAACTACCCGAAGATGTTCCTCCGCCAGCCGACCATCGAGCTCTATCGCCAGTTCTATTACTACCTGCAGAAGCAGGTCGAGGCGCACATCCTCTCCGTCTACGAGCACTTCAAGAAGTCGCGCTTCTTCGAGAACACGATCATCGTCTTCACCTCCGACCACGGCGAGATGCTCGGCGCGCACGGCGGCATGCATCAGAAGTGGTACCAGTCGTACGAGGAGACGATCCACGTGCCGATGGTCTTCGCCGGCCCGCTCATCCCGTCCACGCCGCGCCGCTCGGACGTCATCACCTCCCACGCCGACATCATCCCCACCCTCCTCGGCCTGGCCGGCATCGACGTCGACGCCGCGCACGAGGAGCTGGAGCGGACGCACAACGAAGTGCGGCGCCTGGTCGGCCGCGACCTCTCCCGCGTGGTGATGGGCACCGGCACGATCCCGCCCGGCGAGCCGGTCTACTTCGCTACCACGGACGACGTGGCCCAGGGCCTCAAGCAGGTCACGGGACAGAAGCACTGGCACAACGTCCTCCCCCCGAGCTGCGTGGAGACGATCGTCGTGGAGCTGGACGGCGCGGTCTGGAAGTACTCGCGCTACTACGTCGACCAGCAGGATTACTCGGCCATCTCCAACCCGACCTTGCAGAACGCGCGCGACCGTGTGCAGTCCATCCCCGACCAGTACGAGATGTACAAGCTGACCGATGACCAGCTCGAGACGACGAACCTCGTCCACCCCGGCAACGAGACGCGCGAGTCCATCGTGATGCGCCCCCGCCTGCAGCGGATGCTCGACGAGCAGCGCGCGCTCAAGGCCCTCACCCCGCGCGAGCAGGGCGTGACGCGGGCGGATGGGGAGGGGGTGCTGGCCACGGCGTAGGGGACGGAGAGGCGTTGTCGGTTGTCGGTTGTCGGTAGACCGGGTCTACTGACAACCGACAACGGTTCTATCGCCAACCGACAACGCCTTCCCGACTACAATCGCGGCCTTGCGCTTCCTCGGCATCGGCAAAGGCAACGACCTGGCCGACATCTATCTCCGCCTCCAGGCCGCCGGCCACGACGTGCGCGTCTACGTCGGCGACCCGGAGGCGCACGACATCGCCGCCGGGATGCTCGACTTCACGCCCGACTGGGAGCGCGAGCTGGCCTGGGCCCGCGACGGCATCCTGATCTTCGAAGGCATCGGCTGGGGCGAGACGCAGGACCGCCTCCGCCGTGACGGCTTCCGCGTCATCGGCGGCAGCGCCCTCGGCGACCGGCTGGAGACCGACCGCGCCTTCGGCCAGGACGTGCTTCGGCGCATGGGCCTGGAGACCGCCGCGGTGCACGAGTTCGACGACTTCGACAGCGCGATCGCCTTCGTCGAGCAGCACCCCGGCCGCTACGTGCTGAAGTTCAGCGGCCAGGGTTTCGCCTCCACGCGCAACTACGTCGGCGACATGGACGAGGGCGAGGACGTGCTGGCCGTGCTCCGCCTCCAGCGCAGCCGCTGGAAGTACGACGAGGCGCCGCAATTCATCCTGATGGAGCACCTGCGCGGCGTCGAGGTCGGCACCGGCGCGTTCTTCAACGGACACTCCTTTCTCCGCCCAGCGAACCTCGACTGGGAGCACAAGCGCTTCTTCCCCGGCAACCTCGGCGAGCTGACCGGCGAGATGGGGACGCTCGCCACCTACCGCGGCGCGGAGCGCCTGTTCGAGAGATCCCTGGCGCACATCGAGCCGCTGCTCCGCGAGTCGGGCTACGTCGGCTACATCAACCTGAACACGATCGTGAACGAGCGGGGCATCTTCCCCCTGGAGCTGACCTGCCGCTTCGGCTATCCCGGCTTCGCCATCCTCGACGCGCTGCACGTCGGCGGCTGGTCATCGATCTTTCCCCAGCTCGTGGAGGGCCGCGACACCGTGCTGCGGACGCACGACGGCTGGGCCATCTGCGTGGTGCTCACCGTGCCGACGTTCCCGTACTGGCACGGCTACGAGGAGCTGTCGAAGGGAGCGCCGATCCTGTTTCGATCGGCCGTCGATGCCGAGCACCTCCACTACGCCGAGGTGGCTCTCGAAAACGGGCAACTGGTGACCGCCGGTTCCGTTGGCTATGTGATGGTCGTGACCGGCCGCGGCGCGACGGTCGAGGCGGCGCGCGAGGACGCCTACGCGCGGGCCGCGCAGGTGGTGATCCCGAACGTCCGCTACCGGCGGGACATCGGCGAGCAGTTCATCGCCGCGGATCGGGCGCGGATGGTCGAGCTCGGCCTGTTATGAGCTCCTGGCGGTAGCGCTCGAAACAGCGCTCGCCCGCGCGCAATCGCATCAGCGCCCCCTCGGCCATGGCCCGCGCGGTGCGCGGCTCGCCGGCGACCAGCGGCGCGATCACCTCCGCGTTCCAGGCCGCGGAGTGGCGGATGTCGAGCGTGGCGTGGAGGGCGTAGTACTGGCGCGTCTTGGCCGGGACGCCGAGGCGCTGCATGGCCGCGTCGACTTGGGCGGCGCGGCCGGGGGCGGTCAGCTCGATGACGCCGAGGGCGCCGATGGCGTGATAAGCGTAGCGGCGGTTGGCGGCGAGGCCGGCCAGGAGGTTGCCGAGGGCCACCGCTTCCCAGACGATGTCGAAGCCGCGCTCGCGGACGGCCAGCTCGGACGCGATGCGGTCGAGCATCGGGCCGTGCATCCCGCCCTCCTTGCCGCGCCCCATCTCGTCCCAGTAGTTGCGGGCCAGCTCGAGCTTGGCCCGCGTCGGCATCTTCAGTTGCGTGAGCGCGACGAGGTCGTCGAATCCGGCCTCGCCCGCGACCTCTTGGGCCAGGAACCAGGCGAGCTGCTCCATGGTCGCCTCGTTTGCGAGCCACGCAAAGAGCGGATCGTTCTGGCCGGGGCCGTTTTCCCGCAGCGCCTCGTACCAGCGGAGGAACGCGCGCGGCTCGTCCGGCGCCGACGCGGCCCACGCCGAGACCGTCTCCCGCTCCCGCTCCAGGAACGACAGCTCCAGCGCGCGCAGCTCCATTTCTGCTTCGAGCGTGAGCGCCGGATCGAGGCGCGGGCGGAGGCGGGCGTCGTTCAGGCGCGACAGTCGCCGCTGCAATTCACCCGGGAGGCTGGCAACGTCCGAGACAGTCGCCGTCGCGGTCATTTCGGTCAGTCTTGACTGCACATTATGGGCCGAGCTCTAGTGCAATGACAGCGATCCGCTCCACCGACGCGTATACGTTCCGCTCCAGCTCCTCACCAAAAACATCCGGATCCAGCTCCTCGTACCGAAACCGCCGCCCCGCCGCCAGCGGCTCGACCGCGGCGCGGAAGGTGTCGACGCCGTCCACGATCGCCGTCGCCGTGTAGAGGATGAGCCGCGTTCCCACCGACTGCCGCACGATCTCGACCGACAGCCCTTCCCCGAACCGCCCTCCGCCATCGCGATACAGCCGCTCCGCATCATCGATCAGGTATGGAGGGTTGGAGATGATGAGGTCGTAGTCTCCTTGCACGTCGCGCAACACGTCGCTATCGACGATCTCGATGTTTTCGACGCCGTTGATGGCCGCGTTGATCTCCGCGAACCGGAGCGCCTGCTGGTTGATGTCCGCCAGCACGACGCTGCCGCAATGGGGAGCGATCAGAATCCCCCCCGCCCCGCTCCCGCATCCCACGTCCACCGCCCGCTTCGCCCTCGGCTTCATCCGCCGCAGGAGCTGCAGGTAGCGGTACGTGTCGGGCCCGAAGAAGACGGCGTCGCCTTCGGTAGTGGGAAACGCGGAGTGGACGAAGAGCAGGTCGCCATCGGTCGAGAACCGCACCCGGCTCTTGAGCGCGCCGTTCTCCTCGGTCACCGCGTCGGCATCGCAGAGCAGCTCGAGCATCTCCGTCGGCAGCACATCCGCCGAGAACGACCGGCTCCAGCCGAAGACGTCGCGCACCGTCCGCGCCTCGGCGTTGGCAGGCCGCGCGTTCACCCGCGCGTGCGAGGCGGGCGTGATGGTCGTGAAGCGGTAGCCGCTCTCGCGCAGCAGCCGTCCGAGGCGGACGAGGGGGTCGTTTTGCACGGCGGGATGCTACTGTAGGTGCGGCAGCCCTCATGAAAGCACTTCTCTCCCTCGGGGCGATCCTCGCTCTGGCCTCGCCTCTCGCCGCGGATTGCGTTCCGCACCGCGTCATGAAGATCGTCACCGCCGCTGAATACGCCGATGTGCCGCGCGAGGCGTTCGCTTCGCAGCCGCGCACGACCTACAGACTCGGCGATCGCTATGGCCGGATCGAAGAGCCGCTCAACCCGAACGACGACGTGCAGTTGATCATCACCATCAACGAGCCCGACATCTGGATGGTGAACACGGTCGAAATGTCCGGCCAGCACATCGTCGATCCCGGTCCGACGTTCGAGCTCCATCTGCCGGTCCTCGATGCCGTCGACTCCAAGTTCTGGCGCCAGCTCGAGTTCGGATGCGAAGAACCGTTCATGAAAGCCGTCGGCGCCCGGGTCGAAAAAGCCTCGAACGGCGCCCTGAAGTACACCCACGCGGCGGAAGGCGTCACCGTCGCGCTCTTCATCAGCGCCGGCAAGCCGCAGCGGATCGAGATCGCAACGCCCAAGATGCAGTACGCGATCCGTTATGTGTCGTACGAGATGCTGGCCGAGGACACCGCGGAGCGATTCCAGCGGCCGCAGAATGTCCGCTTCCTCGAGGCGACGCAGGAAAAGTAACTGCCGCCGCGCGCAGGCGATTCGTCCCATCCCCACCCGGCCTCGTCCCACGCTGGCGCGGCTCCGTCACAGCGGCTTTAACGATCTCCGTCACGACGCCTACGCTGTCCGGAAGGAGATTCGTTCAATGAAAAAACTCGTTTTCCTGGCTCTCGTTCTCCTGTGCGCTCTCCCGCTCTCGGCCGGCGACTGGAACGCCATCGGCTCGGAGGGGATCGTCGATGAGTCGTGCCAGAACCTGTACGAGTTCAGCGGCGCGCGGCTGCAGTTCCGGCCGGGGGCAGTGGGCACGATCGTGGCGCGCTATCCGATCCATCCGAACAACCTGCAACCCAACTGGGCCGGCCGCTTCACCATCGGCTGGGCGCAGGACGGCGTCACGGTGAAGCTGATCCAGGCTTCGCTCTGCATCCCGATGGAGACCGTGCTCTGCCAGTTCGGCCCCACCACGAATGCGGGCGAGCCCGGCTTCGGATGTGCCACCTGCGAGCCGAACGCCATCCTCAACATGAACTTCCAGCAGAACGCGTACTACTTCGAGGCGACGCTCACGCGCGCGACGACCGTCCCCAGCCCGAAGCTGCTAATGCTGTCGCTGCCATGACTTGATACGCTTGCGCCCGCATGCAGCAGCGGCGCTGGATCCTGGCGGCCACGATCCTCGGCTCGTCGATGGCGTTCATCGACTCGACGGTGATCAACATCGCGCTTCCCGTGCTGCAGACGGACCTCGGCGCGGGCGTGGATGACGTGCAGTGGGTGGTCGACTCGTACCTGCTCGTCCTCTCGTCGTTGATCCTCGCCGGCGGCTCGCTCGGCGACCGGCTGGGACGGGTGCGCGTGTTCGGGGCGGGCGTGGCGCTCTTCGCGCTCGCGTCGCTCTGGTGCGGCGCGGCGCCGAGCATCGGGCAACTGATCGCCGCCCGCGCGCTGCAAGGCGCCGGCGCGGCGCTCCTCGTGCCGGGCAGCCTGGCCATCATCGCCGCGGCGTTTCCGGGAAACGAGCGGGGGCGCGCGATCGGCACATGGTCGGCCCTGACCGCGCTCGCCATCCTGGCCGGTCCGCTCCTGGGCGGCGTGCTAGTGCAGACCATCTCCTGGCGGGCGGTCTTCTTCATCAACCTGCCCATCGCCGCGGTTGTGCTCTGGATGGTGTGGCGCCGCGTGCCGGCCATGGCCGCCGTCGAGGCGCGCGGTGCGATCGACTGGCTCGGCTCCGTCGTGGTGAGCATCGGCCTGGCCGGCGTGACGTTCGCCCTGATCGAGGCGCCGGTGCGCGGCTGGCGGTCGGCGTCGATCGTGATCGCGGCCACGGTCGGCGTCGCGGCGCTCGCCTCGTTCGTCTTCGTGGAACGGCGGGCGAAGAACCCCATCGTGCCGCTGACGCTCTTCCGCTCGCGGCGCTTCACCGGCGCGAACGTGCTGACGCTGCTCCTCTACGCGGCGCTCTCCGGCGCGATGTTCCTCCTGCCGTTCGAGCTGATCCAGGTGCGCCACTTCTCGCCGGCCGAGGCGGGGGCGGCGTTCCTGCCGTTCGTCGGAACGATGTCGCTGCTCTCGCGCTTCACCGGCGCGCTGGCGGACCGCATCGGCCCGCGCGTGCCGCTGATCGTCGGCCCGGTCCTGGCCGGCTGCGGCTTCCTCCTGCTCGCGTTGCTGGCCAACCGCCCGACCTACTGGAGCGCGTTCTTCCCCGGCATCCTGACCCTCGGCATCGGGATGGCCATCACCGTCGCGCCGCTGACCACGACGGTGATGACCTCTATCGATGATGAGCGCCACGCCGGCGCCGCTTCCGGCATCAACAACGCCGTGGCGCGCGTGGCGGGGCTTCTGGCCATCGCCATCTTCGGCGCGATGGCCATCGTCGTCTTCGGCCGCGAGCTGGAGCGCCGCCTCCCCCCGCCCCTCCGCGCGCCGATGCTCGCCCAGCGCACCCACCTCGCCGCCGCCCAACCTCCGCCCGGCCTCCCGCCCCCCGCCCGCGCCGACGCGGCGCGCATCGTGGCCTTGGCGTTCGGGAAGGCGTACCGCATCGATCTCATCGCCGGCGCCGTGCTGGCGATGGCCAGCGCGGCGGGGGCGGCGATGATGGGCCGTCAACCCCGGCGCGACGACCAGAACCAGTAGGCCGGCAGCCCCGCGGCGAGGATGCCGAGGCCGATCGCGCTGTCCCGCGGCGACTTGGCGATCGTCCCGAGGACGACCAGCCAGCAGGCGATCGTGAAGAGGGCGGTGGTCACCGGATGTCCCGGCGTGCGGAACCCCTCACCCCAGCCCTCTCCCCGCGCGGCGGGGAGAGGGTGCCGAAGGCGGGTGAGGGGCTCCCGCCGGCGGAAGACGAACAGCGCCAAGCCGGTCAGGCCGAAGAAGATGAAGTCGACGCAGACGACGTAGCCGAGGATCTGCTCGTAGGTGCCGGAGAGGGCGATGGCGATGGCCACGACGCCCTGCACGGCGATGGCCACCGCCGGCACGCGGGTCGTCGGATGCACGCGCGCCAGCGCCCGGAAGAACAGCCCATCCTCGGCCATGGCGTAGTAGACGCGCGGCGCGGTGAGCATCCCCTGGCTGAGGAAGCCGAGCGTGGAGATGGCGATGCCGGCCGCAATGAGCATCGCGCCGCGCTCGCCGAGCGCGAGGCGCATGACGGCGGATGCCGGAGTCGTCGTCGCCGCGAGGCCGTCGGTGCCGAGGGCGCGGAGGCAGACGATGTTGACCGTCACGTAGATGGCGATCACGCCCGCGACGCCGGCGAGCAGGCCGACGGCGAGGTCGCGCCGCGGCCGCACCAGCTCGCCGGACATGAAGCTCGCCGTCTGCCAGCCGCCGTAGGCGAACATCACCGGCGTCATCGCCGCGGCGAAGGAGCTCGTGCCCGCGATCGCCGCCGCGTGTGCCGCGCGCGGCGCGAAGGCCAGGCCGGCGACGACGAGCATGGCGATGGCCGCCAGCTTGAGGAGCATCAGCGCCGTCTGGGTGTTCGTCCCGCTGCGCACGCCGAGGCAGTTGATGAGGGTGAGCGCGGTGAGCGTGGCCACGGCGATGGCCCACTCCGGCACGGGCGCGTGGGTCAGCTCCAGCGTGTATTTGGCGAAGGTGACGGCCACCGCCGCCATCCCGCCGCTCTGGATGACGAGCAGCAGCCCCCAGCCGTAGAGGAAGGCCAGCGCCGGATGCCACGCGTCGCGCAGGTAGGCGTACTGCCCGCCCACCTGCGGCCGCAGCGCGGCCAGCTCCGCGTAGACGAACGCCCCGAGCAAGGCGATGACCCCGCCCGCCACCCACGCCCCGAGGATCAGCGGCACCGTGTGCACCTGCCGCGCGACGACGTACGGGTTGATGAAGATGCCCGAGCCGATGATGCCGCCCATCACGATCATCGTGGCGTCGAACGCGCCGAGGCGGCGGGCGAGGTCGGGCATGTGCGGGAGAGTGTAACCGGCGCCGGCTTGCGGGCGGGACGCCCGCGCTCCTGATATAAACGCCCGCCACGAATGAGCCGCCCCGTCCTCCTCTCCTGCGACGCGCTCGCGAAGCAGTACACATCGCGCCCTCTCTTCGAAGGGCTCTCCTTCACGCTGTTCGAGGGCGATCACGTCGGGCTCGTGGGGCCGAACGGGGCGGGAAAGTCCACCTTGCTGAAGATCATCGCCGGGGTGGAGGAGGCGGACTCCGGCACGCGCGCGGTGCGCAAGGGGGTGCGCATCGGCTACGTGCCGCAGGATCCGGTGTTCGCGCCGGGGAAGTCGGTCGAAGATGTCGTAATCGAGGCGCTCGCCGCCGAGGATCTCGACGACTACGAGAAGCATGCGCGGGCGGCGGTGGCGCTGGCGAAGGCGAACTTCACCGACCGGGAGCAGCGCACCGAGGCGCTGTCGGGGGGGTGGCGGAAACGGCTGGCGGTGGCGCGGGAGCTGGCCCTCGAGCCGGACGTTCTCCTCCTCGACGAGCCGACGAACCACCTCGACGTCGAAGCCATCCTCTGGCTCGAAGCGTTGCTGCGCAGCGAGCCGAAGGCGTTCGTCGTGGTCAGCCATGACCGCTACTTTCTGGAGAACATCGCCCGGCGGATGCTCGAGCTGGACCGCGTCTATCCCGGCGGCCTGCTGCAGGCCGAAGGGAGCTACAGCGCGCTGCTGGAGAAGCGCGACGAGGTGCTGCGCAACGAGGCCGCGTATCAGGAGACGCTGGCCAATCTCGTCCGGCGGGAGATGGAGTGGCTGCGCCGCGGCCCGAAGGCGCGCACGACGAAGGCCAAGGCGCGCATCCAGAACGCCGGCCGGCTGATGGACGAGCTGGAGGAGAGCCGCGCCCGCGCCGTCACCGGATCGGCCAAGATCGATTTCACCGCCACGGAACGGAAGACGAAACGCCTCTGGACCGGTCGCGGACTGCGCAAGCGGATGGGCGAGCGGCTGATCGTCGACGACCTCGATCTCCTGCTCACGCCCGGCACGCGCCTCGGCGTCCTCGGGCCGAATGGCTCGGGGAAGACGACGCTGCTGCGGATGATCGTCGGCGAGCTGGCGCCCGATGCCGGGTCGATCGACGCCGCCGACCGGCTGCGCGTCGTCTACTTCGAGCAGAACCGCGAGTCGCTCGACCCGAGCCTCACGCTCAAGCGCGCCCTCGCGCCGGAAGGCGACACGGTGGTCTATCGCGACCGGCCGATCCACATCGCCGGCTGGGCCCGGCGCTTTCTCTTCCGCACCGAGCAGCTCGAGACCGCCGTGTCGCGGCTGTCCGGCGGGGAGAAGGCGCGCATCGTCCTCGCCCGGCTGATGCTCCAGCCGGCCGACCTCCTGGTGATGGACGAGCCGACGAACGACCTCGACATCCCCACGCTCGACGTGCTGGAGGAGTCGCTGTTGGAGTTCCCGGGCGCGCTGGTCCTGGTCACGCATGACCGCTATCTGCTCGACCGCGTTTCGACGCAGATCCTCGCTCTCGACGGCCGCGGCGGCGCCGGCTACTTTGCCGACTTCGCGCAGTGGGAGGCGGAGCGGCCGACGGCGCCGGTGCGCGCCGCGGTCGCGCCCCCGCCGCCCCCCGCCCGCACCAAGCGCCTCTCGTATCTCGAGCAGCGCGAGTGGGACGGGATGGAGGCGACGCTGCTCGCGGCCGAGGAGCGCGTCACCGCGGCGCAAAAGCGGGCGGAGGACCCGTCGATCGCCGCCGACGCCACGGCGCTCCAGCAGCGCTTCGCCGAGCTGGCCGAGGCGCAGGCGGAGGTGGAGCGGTTGTACGCGCGGTGGAGCGAGCTCGAGGCGAAGCTGAGCTGACCGCTACTGCATGTACGTCACGCGGATGTCCTTGATCACCACCTCATCATCCTCGGCCGGCTCGATGATCAGGTACTCGCCGGTCAGGCCGCGGCCGTCGATGGTGAACGTGCGCCCGTCGCGGGGGATGTCGAGGTAGTCGCGCAGCACCTCGTCGTCGATGCGGATGCGCAGCTCGCCGCCGGCCTTCGTCCCGACGTTGTCGTGGGCGAAGAAGCGCACCTGGGCCACGCCGCGGTCGCGGAGCGGGATGCGGATGCGCGCCCGCTTGCCGCCGCAGTCGGAGCCGCCGATGCAGCCTCCCTCGTGCGTCGTATCCCGCCGCCCGCCGCCCCCGCCGTAACCGCCGCCTCCGCCGTAGCCGCCTCCGCCCCCGCCGCCGTAGCCGCCCCGGCGGCCGTAGAGCACGGCGACGTCGCTGATCTCCACCTCGTCGTCGTTCGCGGTCTGGATCACCAGGCGCGAGCCGCGCAGGTTGTCGACGTCGAACTCGTGCTGCTGGCCGTTGCGGGCGACGTCGACGTAGGAGGCGATGGCCGTGTCGTCGATGCGCACCGTCAGCTTGCCGTCGGCGCGCGTACCGATGTTGTCGTGGGCATGGAAGCGAACGCCGAGGACTGGGGCGTCATCGAGTGGGATGGTGATGCGGTTGCCGTTCTTGCGGCAGTCGTTGCCGCCGATGCAGCCGTGCTCGGAGTAGGTGCGCCAGCCGGCGCTGCCGCTGCCTCCGCCGCGCGGCCGGTCGTCACGCTGGATGAGGTCCCGGCCGTAGCGCACCTCGATGCCGTCGATCTGCACCTCGTCGTTCTTCGCCGGCTCGAAGATGAGCTGCGAGCCGCGGAGGCCGTCGACGTCGAAGGTGTAGGTCTCGCCGCGGCGCGGGATGTCCAGCCCGCCGCGGACCATCTCGCGGTCGATCATGATCCGCAGCTCGCCGCCGGCCGTCTCGCCGATATCGTCCCGGGCCGCGAAGCGGATGCCGATCACCGGCCGGTCTTCGAGGCGCACGGTGAGCCGCCGCTGCGGACACTTGCTCCCGCCAATGCACCCGCTGACACCGGTCGGCGTCCAGGGCTGGGCGGTGGCGAGGGTGGGGAGGAGAAGGAGGAGGAAGGGGAGGAGGCGACGCATGACGAAACGATTCTATTCGATCCGCACCACGCCCTCGGTGATCTTCGGGAACCGCGTCAGCACCGCCGGGTCGTGGCCGGGCACGATGAGGCGCACCTCCTTTGCCAGCGTCTTCATCTTGTCCTGCGCGGCGAGGTTCGAGTGCTCGTCGAAGGTCTGGGCGATGGGGAGGTGCTTGTCGAGGTTCTCGTAGAGGTACAGGTTGTCCGAGGCGAGGACGATGCCGGCGACGCTCACGTATTGCGAGGCCCACGTGTGCCGCCCTCCCGTCCAGACGCGGATGCCCGGCAGCACCTCGGCGTCGCCGTCGACCAGGTGCAGGCGTCCCTCCGTATTCGTGCGGAGGAGGAAGGCGACGTCGTCCGGCTCGATGCCGCCGTGCTTGCCGCCCGGCTGCCAGGCATCGCCGGTGTAGTAGACGTACTCCTGCCTCTGGATCCAGATCTGCGCCTTCGGGAAGAGGTCCGCGCCGTCCGCGTGGTCCCAGTGCGCGTGGGTGAGGATCACGTCCGTGACGTCCGAGGCCTTCACGCCGGCGCGGGCCACCGCCTCGTCGGGACGGACGAACGACCGCACCTTCCACGACTTGAAGAACTGCGGGCGGTAGAAGCCGGCGTCCACCAGCACCGTGCGGCCGCTGCCGCGGATCACCCACACCATCATGGCGATGTCCAGCTTCCGGGCGGGATCCGCCCCTTTCACGAGCGCGGAGACCGGAAAGTCGGGGATGATGCCGTAGCGGACGGCGAGCACCTCGTACGGCTGGCCGGCGAGCGGCAACCCCGCGAAAACGGCAACGAGAAGGGCGAAGAGCGCGATGCGCATCGGAACACGGTAGCGCAACCTTTCGTTCATAGAGCCGTTCAGTAATCGGGGAGTGAAGGTCCAGATGAGCAAGAAGAGAAAAGTATGGGTAGCCGTCGGCATTGCCGTCGTGCTGCTGGCGGTGGTCGGGGTGTCGGTCGGCGCGAAGCGCGGCGACAAGCCGATCCTGGTCACCACGGACAAGGCTTTCCGGAAGACGATCACCGCGCTGGTCACCGCCACGGGCAAGATCCAGCCGGAAGTCGAGGTGAAGATCTCGCCGGAAGTCTCGGGCGAGATCATCGACATGCCGGTCAAGGAAGGGCAGCAGGTGCACCGCGGCGACCTCCTGCTGCGCATCAAGCCGGACAGCTACCGGGCGCAGGTCGAGTCGCAGGAGGCGGCGCTCAGCTCCGCCCGCTCCGCAAGCGTGCAGCATCGGGCCGAGCTGGCCAAGGCCGAGAACGACTACAAGCGGGCCCAGAACCTCTTCGACGCCCACCTCACCGCGGAGCAGGAGCGGAACGCGGCGCAGACCACGCGGGACATCGCCAAGGCCGCGCTCCAGTCGTCGCTGTTCGAGATCCAGCGCGCCGAGGGGGCGCTGCGGCAGATCCGTGAGGCGCTGTCCAAGACCGTGATCTATTCGCCGACCGACGGCACCATCAGCTCGCTCACCAGCCGGGTCGGCGAGCGCGTCGTCGGCACCAGCCAGTTCGCCGGCACGGAAGTGATGCGCATCGCCGACCTCGACAACATGGAGGCGCGGGTCAACGTCAACGAGAACGACGTGATCAACGTCAAGGTCGGGGACACCGCGCGGCTCTCCATCGACGCCTATCCCGACCGCAAGATCGCCGGCGTGGTGCGCGAGATCGCCAGCACGGCCAAGACGAACAACGCCGGGACGCAGGAAGAGGTCACGAACTTCGAGGTCAAGATCCGCATCTCCGACCACAGCGTCACGCTCCGGCCGGGGATGAGCGCCACAGCGGACATCGAGTCCGAGACCGTGCAGAACGCGGTGGCCGTGCCGATCCAGAGCGTCACGGTGCGCAATCCGGACAGCAACCTCTCGCCGGAAGAGCGGGAGAAGCGCTCCGCGCAGCAGGCCGCGCGCGACGGTGGCGACAACCGCGCCGACGTGACGAACGAGACGCTGGAGAAGCAGCGCGCCCGCGAGCAGAGGGACAAGCTGGTGCGGGTGGTCTTCGTCCGCAACGGCGAGATCGTCAAGCAGCGCAAGGTCGAGACCGGCATCTCCGACGCGACGCACATCGAGATCAAGAGCGGCATCCAGCCGGGCGAGGAAGTGGTCTCCGGCAGCTACACCGCCATCAGCCGCAAGCTGAAGGATGGGATGAAGGTGGCGATCGAGAAGGAAAAGACGTAGGAGACAGTGTCATCCTGAGCGAAGCGAAGGATCCGTACCGATCTTGCGCCTGAAGGTACGGATCCTTCGCCGTCTTCGCGGCTCAGGATGACAAGAGAAGCGATCATGTTCACCGAGCTGACCGAGTCGTTCCGCATCGCCTTCGCGCAGATCCGCGCGCACAAGATGCGCTCCATCCTCACCGCCCTGGGGGTGATCATCGGCATCATCGCCGTGACCCTCATGGGCTCGGCCATCAGCGGCATCGAGGTCGGCTTCGAGCGCAGCCTGGCGGTCATCGGCGACGACGTCTTCTACGTCGAGAAGTGGCCGTGGCACAACGTGGACGACTGGTGGAACTACCGCAACCGGCGGACGATGCAGGTGCGTTACGCGGAGGACCTCAAGCGGATCATCGCCGCCACGCCGAACTCGCAGCTCATCACGGCCGTGCCGACGATGAACACCGTGCGCAGCGTGAAGTACGGCGACAACCAGGTGAACGGCGTCTTCACCCAGGGGACGACCGAGGACTTCCTCCTCACCTCCACCGCCACCTTCAAGGAAGGGCGCTTCATGACGGATGCGGAATCGCGCGGCGGCCGCAACGTCTGCATCCTCGGCTATGACGTGGCCGAGGTGCTGTTCCCGAACCAGTCGGCGCTGGAGAAGACCGTGATCATCGGCGGCGCGCCGTTCCGCGTCGTCGGCGTGTACGGCAAGCAGGGGACCTTCCTCGGCCTGTTCAGCTTCGACACGCAGGTCGTGGTGCCGCTATCCGCGTTCATGAAGTCGTTCAGCGCGCGGCTCGACACCTCGATCCGGGTGAAGGTGAAGGACAAGAACAGGATGGAGGCCGCGCGCGACGAGCTCACCGGCGCGATGCGCCGCGTGCGCGGGTTGCGTCCGGAGCAGAAGGACGACTTCTCCATCAACGAGCAGCAGGCGCTGCGCAGCACCATCGGCCCTATCAAGGCCGGCATCGCCACCGCGGGGCTGTTCGTGACCGGCCTGGCGCTGTTCGTCGGCGCGATCGGCATCATGAACATCACCTACGTCAGCGTGAAGGAGCGGACGCGCGAGATCGGTACGCGCAAGGCCCTCGGCGCGCGGCGGCGGACCATCCTGATGCAGTTCATGGTCGAGGCCGTGGCCATCTGCCTCATCGGCGGCGCTGCCGGCCTGGGGCTCTCGTTCCTGATGTGCACCGGCGTGGCCGCCGCCTTCCCATCGTTCCCCATGACCTTCTCCCTCGGGCTGGTGATCGTGGGGATGATCGTCTCCACCATGACCGGCATCTTCTCCGGCTTCGCCCCGGCGCTCTCCGCGTCGCGGCTCGATCCGATCGAGGCATTGCGCTACGAATGAGCATCCGTGAGACCTTCAAGATGGCCCTCGGGGCGCTGCGGACGAACAGGCTCCGCTCCGCGCTGACCATGCTCGGCGTGGCCATCGGCGTCTTCTCCGTCATCGGCGTGATGACCGCCCTCTCCGTGATCCAGGGCTCGATCGAGTCGGGCCTGAGCTTCCTCGGCAGCAACATCTTCCAGTTCGCCAAGTACCCGACCGTGAGCACGAACGACCCGGAGACGAAGTTCGCCAACCGGAAGAACATCACGATCGAGAACGCCCTGGCCTACAAGCGGCTGATGGACGACACGGCGAACGCCATCTGCTTCAAGATCTTCGACCGCGGCAAGCCGGTCAGCTACAACCGCGTGAAGGTGCAGGGGATGACCATCGTCGGCACCAACGACGCGTTCCTGGTGGCGAACAGCTTCTCGATCTCGTACGGGCGGAACCTGTCGCCGGAGGACGTCGACCTGGCCCGCAACGTGACGGTGGTCGGCGCGGACGTGCCGAAGAAGCTGTTCCGGAACGAGACGCCGATCGGGAAGACGATCAAGCTGAACGAGAAGCCGTACCAGATCATCGGCGTGCTGGAGGAGAAGGGATCGTCCTTCGGCTCGTCGCAGGACGATCTGATCCTGGTGCCGATCACCCGCTTCCTGGAGGACTGGGGGCGGGCCAACCGCACGATCAACATCGCCACGCAGTCGACCACGCAGGCGACGTACAACCAGACGCTGGACAAGGCCATCGGGGCCATGCGCGCCGCGCGCGGCCTGAAGCTGAGCCAGGAGAACGACTTCGAGATCTACTCGAATGACACGCTGGTGAGCGCCTTCGCCCAGATCGCCGGCACGATACGCATCGGGGCCTTCGTGGTGAGCGCGATCGCGCTGCTCGCGGCGGGCATCGGGATCATGAACATCATGCTGGTGAGCGTCACGGAGCGGACGCGCGAGATCGGCCTGCGCAAAGCCATCGGCGCCCGCAAGCCGGACATCGTCCGCCAGTTCCTGCTGGAGGCGATCATGCTCTCCGAGGTGGGCGGCCTGGCCGGCATCCTGACGGGGGTGCTGGGCGGCAACGGCTTCGCCGTCTGGCTGGACATCTCGATGGTGTTCCCCTGGGGCTGGGCCATCACCGGCCTGATCGTCTGCTCACTGATCGGCATCGGCTTCGGGTTCTATCCCGCGTGGAAGGCGGCGAGCCTGCATCCGATCGAGGCGCTGCGGTACGAGTAGGGCGGCTGCAGGTCTTCCGCGGGTAGGAATTCTCGCCGCCGCGGCCCTCCTCATGAAGAGAGGAGCCGCGCATGTCGGACCAGTTTCTGCTCACCGCCTACCAGGAGATCTGCAAGAAGCACAGCGGGCTCGACGACTTCCGGATGAAGTTGCTCGGGCTGCTGCCCATCGCATCGGTCGTCGGACTGTTCACCCTCAATCAGTCGGGCGGCATCGCGATCGAGGGGCCGGCGAACGAGATCGTCACCTATGTCGGCGTCTTTGCCGGCCTCTTCACCCTTTCGCTGTTCATCTATGAGGTGCGGAACATCCTCATGTGCGACGACCTCTGGAAGAAGGGGATGGAACTGGAGGCGCAGATGGGGATCTCCGGCCAGTTCTGCGTCTGCGGCGAACAGCGATCCGCAGGCAGCGTACGGAGCTTCTTCGCCGAGTTGCTGAACGCGAAGCTCGCGGCCTGCTTCGTCTA
Source organism: Thermoanaerobaculia bacterium (assembly GCA_035273585.1). Classification (GTDB taxonomy): domain Bacteria; phylum Acidobacteriota; class Thermoanaerobaculia; order Gp7-AA8; family Gp7-AA8; genus JAFAVZ01. The sequence continues at coordinate 2,662 of DATEOX010000669.1, read as the reverse complement.
TTCGCTGGTCATGGCCGCGTGGCTGTTCGTCGCCCTCCGCTACGGACAGCACGTCCAGATGCACACCTGCGCGAAGTGGGCGGCAGGGGCGGGCGGGCTGTTCGCCATCCTTTCCTATCTGTTGATCCGTACCCTCATCACGCCGCCTCGTCAGCGCAAAGTCGTGGCGGCCGCTTCCGCGTAGCATCGTCCCGTGCCGGGCGGGACAGCAGCGCGGCAGGCGGGCTCGTGCAGGAGTAAATCACGACGAAATATCCTGCTCGCCAAAAACGCTGACTACCCCATTCACTGTTATTATTGGCAAATCGGGTTCTCAACCAAAGGGGTGGAATGAGCTCTGGTCGTCTGCGTCTGTTCGGCCGCCGCGCGGCAGCCGGCGGGATGAGTGTCTGTGTGGCCCTGTCGCTGAATGCGGCCAGCACCGGCAGTACCGCGCTTCTCACGCCGCAGGGGACGGACGCCGGCACGGCGACCGGTGACTACGTCTCCGACACGAACGCGCTCAACACCTCCTACCACTACTGGGTCGAAGTCCCGCCTGGGCTGACCACGCTGACCGTCGACGTCTTCGATCCGGACATTGGTCTCGGCGGCGCGACCGAGGAGACGGCGGGCCGCGACCGCGACCGCGGCGGCGCCTACGACGGCACCGCGGCCTATTCGATCTTCAAGCCGAACGGCACCGCCCGGACGGCGAGCTTCGCCACCGGCACGGCCGCCGCGCCGGCCGCCTCGGACAACGCCTGGACCACGCTCTTCACCACCACGCCGGACACCGTGCGCGACAACTTCGCCGCCGCGGCGTACACGAACAACAATGGCGTCGTGAACTGGACCACCAACTGGACCGAGACGAACGACGACAACAACGCCGGCGCGGGCCTCATCCAGATCACCGGCGGCGAGCTGCGCATCCGGGACGACGGCGGGGCCGTCTCCACCATCGAGCGGGAGGCGAACACCAGCACCTACGCCACCACCACGCTGACGTTCACCATGCGCACGGAGAACGTCGAGGCCACGGACGTGATGCTCCTCCAGGCCTCCGGCAACGGCGGCGGCGCCTGGACCACCATCGCCACCTACACCGGAGCCTTCGCCTCCACGAACCAGAGCTACGACATCTCTGCCTTCGAGGCGACGAACACCCGCATCCGCTTCATCGAGTCGGCCAACTACACCGGCACCGACTCGTTCTTCGTCGACAACGTCCAGATCGCGGACAGCCAGATCACCCCCGGCCACTGGGAAGTGCGCGTCGACATGTCCTCGGCCGCCGATGCCACCGCGGACGACATCAACGCCCTCGGCCTCCGCGCCCACGACGGCAACTCGACCTCCGGCGGCACGGAGCTGAACATGTACGTCGACGGGATCGTCGCCTACGGCGTGAACCCGCCGAACAGCGGCACGACGTCGCGCACCTACCAGTTCTATCCGTGGGTTACCTCCGGCTGCAGTTGCCTGGAGAACGACTTCGATTACGACTCGAACGAGGGGAACACCGGCTCGATGACGTTCACCGCGCGGGCCGGCGGCACGGGGTTCACCCAGAGCATGGCCTCGACCGCGCTCTCGGGCGAGAACGCCTGGAACCGCGACACGATCACCGGCTTCACCACCGATCAGGCGTCGGTCAACTACGGCATCTGGGATTGGGACGCGACGATCACCTCGTACGTGAACGGCGCCGGCCAGAACGGCAACTACACCACGGCGTACGTCGCGAACGCGACCGCCGCGGCGAACCCGCCGACGGCCAATCCGCCGGCCAACTCCTTCCGGGTCTACTTCCCCACGGACGGCGGCGCGGCGCCGGCCAAGCCGTACATCGAGCAGCTCCTGGCCTCGCGCGGCGCGGGCCTCCTGCAGGTCGGCGTCCCGCATCGCTATACCGTGACAGTGCGCATGGAGAACCCGACCTCGCGCGCCATCACCTTCTCCACGGCCAGCAACATCGTGACGGCGAACATCCCGGGCAGCGGCACGGTCTACGGCGGCAACGCGCAGACGTCGCAGGGGACGATCGTGAGCCAGCCGGCCGTCGGCGGCACGGGCAACATCACCTTCAATCCCGGCACGCTCGCGGCCGGCGGCGTGGTCACCCTGTCCTACGACGTGACCGTCACCGCCACCTCGGCCGGCCAGCGGATCCTCGTCACCGGCTCCTCCACCGGAGCGAACGGCACCCGCGCGCAGTACGTCGATGAGACGGGCAACACCACGCAGGCCCGGGCCACGAATCAGGTCGGCCCGATCTGCGAGCTGGCCGTCACCGAAGGCCTCATCACCGATGTGCTCCTGTCGTCGTTCACCGCCGCGGTGAAGGGGAACAAGACGTCCATCGAGTGGAACACGGCCGCGGAGAACGGCACGATCGGCTTCAACGTCTACCGGGTCGATGCCGCGCGCAACGGCGCCCTCGTCCGCGTCAACGAGCGGCCGATCGCGGCCAACGTCGGTGCGCCGCAGGGCGGCCGCTACCGCCTCACGGATAAGGACAACGGCAGCGCCTACGCCAGCTACGTCCTCGAGGAGCTGACGGCGAAGGGGAAGACGAACCGCTACGGCCCATTCGCGGCCACCTCGAAGAAGAACGTCGATCCGCCGGCCAACGGCTCCGTCTCCGATCACCAGCCGCGCGGCAACGGCGGCACGGTCT
>DATEOX010000668.1:0-7595 GCA_035273585.1 Thermoanaerobaculia bacterium | reverse complement strand
CGATCTTCCCCGCCAGGTTGTTCCAGGAGCGCAGCTCGTCGTACGTCCGCTGCCACTGCTCCGGCACCTTCACCCGCTGTTCGTACTGCCCGATCGCGTTGCCGTCGACGATCACCGTGTGCCGGTACGGCGCGCCCGCGGGCCGGACGGACTTCGCGTCCCAGGTGAAGATGCGCTGGATGCGGTGGGGCAGCTTTCGCTCGCTCTGCGCCACGAGCTGGAGATCCGCGGTGTTGATGCGGTTGCGCAGCAAAAAGTCGTCGGCGATGCGCCGCGCCGCGGCCAGTTCGGGCGTCGGCAGCGCCCGCTCCTCGGGGATGTGATGCGTGAACGCGACGAGCTCGCCGGTCGGGGCGACGTCGACGCCGTACTCCTCCTCCTGCAGCGGCGTGAACCAGCGGTGATGCCAGAACCAGACGTGCACGTTCGTGCGCATCTCGGCGTTGGCTTTCTTCAGGCCGAGGGTGCGCTCGAGGAAGACCTTGGCGTTGTCGTCGGCGTCGAACATCGCCGTGTGCTTCATCCCCGTGACGGCGATGCGCTCGCCCTGCAGCACACGCTCCGCGAGCGGCAGCGACGCGTTGCGGTCGTACTCGAACTCGATCGACGCCTCGGGGAAGGCGGACGGGAACCAGCGGAGGGCGACGAAGAGCGACGCGGCGAAGATCGCGGCGCAAACGCCGATGAAGATCCAGTCGCGGCCGGTCAGACGTTCGCGCAAAGCGTGGCGATTGTACGCGCCTACCCCTGTCATCCTGAGCCGCGAAGACGGCGAAGGATCTCCCGGCGCTTGCGGGGAGATCCTTCGCCGTCTTCGCGGCTCAGGATGACAGGGATGGCTACAGCAAGCCGGTCAAGATCAGGTCAGCGATCTGATCCGCCTGGTCGGCCAGCGCGTGCTCTTTCTCGGAGAGAATCCAGGAGGTCACCATCTCGTCGAGGATGCCGAACACCGACTTCGCCACGAGCGTCGGATGGAGGTTGCGCCGGAAGACCCCCTCGGCCTGCCCATGCTCGACGATCTTCCTGATCATCCCCAGGTAGTCGGCCACTTCCATCTGCGAGAAGAGGTTCATGAACTTGAGGCTGTGGCGCAGCTCGACCTGGGAGACGACGGCCAGGGCCCGGTCGCGCCCGAGGGTCTCGAGGTGATGCCGGATGGCCACGCGGATGCGCTCCTCGGGGCGGGAGATGTCCGCCAGTTGCTGCTCGAGCGAGACGAGGTAGTTGCGGGTGTGCTCCCGGAAGATGGTGACGAGCAGGTCTTCCTTTCCATCGAAGTAGAGGTAGATGGTGCCGTCCGCCACTCCCGCCGCCTTGGCGATCTCGGAGACCTTGGCGTTGAAGTACCCGTTGCGGGCAAAGACGTCGACCGCCGCCCGGAGGATGCGCTCCCGCTTGGAGGTGCCTTGGAATGCAGTGGGCTGCGGAGTTTGGGTGCGAGCCATGAATGAATGCTCATTCAGTGGGGTGGGCGGTGTCAAGGGGTGAGGGGCTGCAACTTGCCGCGGAACGTCCCGTACACGATGCGGGAGGCATCCCGAACATGACGAGGGAATCCGTGCAGGCATACGCCAGAGTTGCGGGAGTGCTGTTCCTGCTCTCCATGATCGGCGGGGCCCTTGGTGAGATGTACATCCCGTCGAAGCTCATCGTTTCGACGGATGCCGCGCAGACGGCGGCGAACATCCGCACCTCGCCGTTCCTGTTTCGCCTCGGCTTTGCCACCTACCTCATCGAAGCGCTGTGCGACGTGGCCCTGGCCTGGATCTTCTACGTGCTGCTGCGGCCGGTGAACAGGAATGTCGCGCTGCTCTCGGCGTTCTTCGGGCTCGTCTCCACGTCGCTCTTCGGGTTCGCGGAGCTGTTCTACTTCGCCTCCTCGCTGGTACTGCGCGACGCGCCGTATCTCCAGTCGTTCTCGCCGGACCAGCGGAACACCCTCGCGCTGCTCGCGCTCAAGACGTACGCCCTCGGCGCGGGCGCGTTCATGGCGTTCTACGGCGTCGCGACGCTCATCCGCGGATACCTCGTCTTCCGCTCCGGCTACCTGCCGAAGTTCCTGGGCGTTCTACTCGGGCTCGCCGGCGTCGGATTCGTGGCCAAGAACTTCCTGCTGGTGCTGGCGCCGGCGTATTCATCGGACCTTCTCCTCCTGCCGATGTTCTTCGCCGGAGTCTCGTTGACGGTGTGGTTCCTGGCCAGGGGCGTGGACGTCGCCAAGTGGGAGAAGATGCAGGCGTGAAGACCTGCATCCTCCTCGGCGACGTCGCCCACCGCCCGCCCGGCTACGACTGCCGCTCCATCGCGCTGCCGGTCGACGAGGCGGGCTTCCGCTCCATCGCCGCCGCGGACCTGGTGGCGGCGGACGGCGCCGAGTGCGATCCGCATGTCGCATACGCGCTCGGCCTCGCGCACGGCCTCGGCAAGCCGTCGATCATTGACGGTGGCGAGCCCGGCCGCCCCTTCCGCCCGCGCGGCGCGCCGCTCGCGGGGATCGTCAATGCCATGGACGACGCGTTGAGGGCGTTCCTCGAGCAGCACGACATCCTCACCGCCGCCGACCTTCGCCGCCTCGACCTCGACGCGCTGGCGCAAGCGCCCAACGTGACGCGTCAGGCATTGCGCGCCTTCCTGCGCGACCTCGATCGCAGCGGGCGGTTTCCCGACCCCGAGGCGATGCAGCAGTTCCTCATCCGGCGCGGCATCTTCATCTGAGCGCGGCCGCGACACGAGCGGCAAAGTCGGGTTCCCGCGCCTCCCGCGTCTTCCCGTCGATGATCGCCATCACTTGCGCACGGTCGAGCAAGGCGGACACAGGATAGATGTGCAAGTGCAGGTGCGGCGTCATGATGCCCAGCTTCAGCAGCACCGCCCGCTCCGCGCCCGTCACCTCCAGCAGCGCCTTCTCCGCCGCGCGGTGCACGCGCGCAAAGTGCAGCGCATCCTCCTCCGACAGATCCGAAAAGTTCTCCACGTGGGCGCGCCAGACGATCATCGCGTGACCGCGCACGGCGGAGTCGTCGTGCAGCAGGACCGCGCATCGCGCGTCCGACCAGACGGCCCCGGCCGTAGAATCAGCGCACAAAGAACAGGAGTGATTCATGAGATTCGCGGCCATCCTCCTCGCCATCGTCTCACTGGAGCAGGGGCTGGGCGATACCCACTGGCCCGTCTCCACGCAAAACACCGAGGCCCAGCAGTACTTCGATCAGGGGATGAAGTACCTCTACGGCTTCAATCACGAGGCCGCGATCGCCTCTTTCGGACGCGCTGCGGAGCTCGACCCGAAGCTGGCCATGGCCTACTGGGGCACCGCGTATGCCCTCGGGCCGAACATCAACCTCGACGTCGATCCCGCGCGCGAGCAGCAGGCCTACGACACCGTGCAGTCGGCGCTCGGCCATCTCGACGGCGCGTCGGAGAAAGAGCGCGATCTCATCAACGCGCTGGCCAGGCGCTATTCGAACAACCCCGATGCGGATTTGAAGGCGCTCGCCGCCGACTACAGCCGGGCGATGGGCGAAGTCTCGAAGAAACATCCGGACGACCTGCACATCGCCACGCTCTACGCGGAGAGCATCATGGACCTCCGCCCGTGGCGCTTCTGGTCGCATGACGGCAAGCCGAACGAAGGCACCGAGGAGATCGTGCGCGTGCTCGAGTCGGTGCTGCAGCGCGATCCGCATCACCTCGGCGCCAACCACTACTACATCCATGCTGTCGAGGCCTCGAAAGACCCGGCCCGCGCGCTGCCGAGCGCGAAGGCGCTGCAGACCCTCGCCCCCGCCCTCGGGCACCTCGTGCACATGCCGGCGCACATCCTCCACCGCACCGGCGACTACGCCGGCTCCGCGCGGGCCAACGAACTCGCGGCCGACGCCGACCGCAGGTTCATGTCGAAGCACGGCCACGAGAACATCTACTCGGCGATGTACTACAACCACAACCTCCAGTTCGGCTCCGCGTCGCACGCGATGCAGGGCCGCTTCGAGCCGGCACGAAAGATGGCCAGCGAGATGGCTGAGCACGCGGGGATGATGGCCAAGGAGATGCCGATGGTGGAGGGGCTCACCGCGGCGCCGCTGCTCGTGCTCGTCCGCTTCGGCAGGTGGACGGATGTGATCCGCGCGCCGATGTCCGCCGCCGGCCCGTACTCGACCGTCGCCACCCACTTCGCGCGCGGCGTCGCATTCGCCGCGCTGGGCAACATCGCCGGCGCGCAGAGCGAGCGGCGGATGTTGGAGGAAGCGCGCGGCAAGCTCACCGATGATCCCGGCGTGACGCAGAACAATCCGAAGGACCTGGCGAAGGTCGCGGCGAACGTGCTCGACGCGCGCATTGCCATGGCGTCCGGCGACCGCGCGGCGGCCATCGCTGCCTATCGCAAGGCGGTGGAGGTGGAGGACACGCTCAACTACGACGAGCCGCCTGACTGGTTCTACCCCGTGCGCGAGTCCCTTGGCAGCGCGCTGCTGCTCGACGGCCAGCCATCCGAGGCCGAGCAGGTCTTCCGCGACGACCTGGCGCGCAATCCGAACAATCCGCGCTCGCTCTTCGGCCTGGCCGAGGCGCTGCGGGCGCAGAAGAAGAGCGCCGCGTCGACAGAGGCGGAGTTCAAGCGGATGTGGATGGGCGGGCGGCTGCGGGTGGAAGACCTCTAGCCGGCACGGCCGGCTGCGCTGGTTGGCCAAGCCTCGGCGACCGTCGTCGCCTGAATGTAGTTCTGCCGCGCAGCTTCCTAGCGCTTGATCCAACGCCAGAGCAGGCGCGCCGGCAACCCGAGCATCCGCGAATTGCGCAGCGCGGCGCGGATCGGCGAGCGCCGGACGCGCGCCGTCTCGTAGATCGGCTTGGCCACGCGGGCCAGCGTCAGCGCGAGCTGGCGGGTGTCGTCGAGGACCGGCGTGGCCATCAGCTCCTCGTAAAGGGCGATGTATTGATCGAGCAGCAGCTCGAGGTCCGCAGTGGCGCGGATGCGGTCCGTCACGCGGGCGGCGTCGGTGGCGTCGTAGCGGTCGATCTCCGCGCCGATCGCGTCGGCGGTGATGGCGCGCTGCAGCGTCCGGGCGCCGAAGTTGAGCGCGCGCATCTCATCGAGCGATGAGGAGCCGATCAGGCCCCCGAGGCCGGCGTGGTCGCAGGCGATGACCGCGTTGCCGGTGGTCAGCGCCTCCAGCGCGCAGCGCGCCTTGGCAAAGACGAGGTCGTATTGCGGCAGCAGCTCCTCGGGCGTCGACGTCTGCCGTCCGGATGCTGCTCCGGCCAGGTCGAGCGCGATGCCGCGGCGCTCGCACGCCTCGCGGATCGGCGCGGCCCAGGTGTTCTCCGACGCCTCGTTGCTGAAGACCAGCGCGCGGCGCGGACGCTCCGGCAGCGGCGCGCGCCGGCGGAAGCGCCGCAGGTCGACGGCGTTGAAGAGGATGCGGATGCGCTCGGCCGGGATGCCGTGCTCGAACGCCATCCGGTCGCGGCAGTTGCGGTCGACCGCGACATACGCGCCGATGCGCGGCGTGGCGGGCGGAATGGCGCTCCAGGCCAGCGCGCCGTGCGAGACGAACAGCGCCGGCACGTTCGGAAAGCGGAGCAGCGCGGCGATCGTCTCCAGCACCTGGTGGCCGTGGATGACGTCCGGCGGCGTGGCGATCGCGGCGAGGTCGTCGACGACCGGAATGGTCGCGTGGCGCAGCTCCTGGCCGATGCTGCCGATCATCGTGGCGTAGACGATGGGCAGCCAGCCGCGGCGGAGGAGGCCGAGGGCGAGGTCGCGCGTGTAGAGGTCGGTCCCGCTGCCCGACTGGACGCTCATCGCGGCGATGAGGACGCGGCGCGGCTCGCTCATGCCGGCGCGGGCTGCAGCGCCTCGGCGAGTTGGGCGACGAGCGGCGCGAAATGCTCGCGATAACGGATCACCGTCGCGTAGTGCCCGGACGCCACCCGCTCCGCGCCGAACAGCTCGTAATCAGCCATGACCGCGGGCGGGTGCGGCGGGCGCGCCCGGCGCAGCTTCTCGAAGCGGAGCGCATCGATGCCTTCCCGCTCCAGCGCTCCGTCCATCTCCGCGCGCAGCACGTCATATCTTCGCGCCGACGCCAGCTTGCGCGCGAGCGCGTCGTCATCGAGCGTCAGCGTCACATCGCCGTCGCCGATCTCGTAATTCGCCATTGCGCCGGCCACGAGGTCGAGCATCACGCGGCAGAGATCATGCGCCGGGTTGTACAGCTCCCACGCATCGCCGACGACCATTTGCACGCCGTGCGCGCGGAGGTCGTGCGCCAGCTCCTCGACGACGGCGGCGATCGGCGCGACGTCGCCCGAGAGCAGCAACGCGTACAGCTCGCGATCGGTGAAGCGGCCGAAGATCGGGCCCGGCGTCGCGCCGCAGCGGGCGAGCAACTCGCGCGACGCGGCGGTGCGTGGCTTGCCGCTCCGCCCCGAGCCGTCGGTGAGCACGTAGACGATCGGCCGCTCGACTTCCAGCCAGTGATGCAGGCGCAGCTCATGCCCGGGATGCGCGACGAACAGCGCCGAGCGGAATGTCATAGAGTGCCGCCGCCATGAGAAAGATCCGCTTCGGAAGGACGAACGTCGAAGTGCCGGCCGTCAGCCTCGGGACGTGGGGCCACGGCGGCCCGAACACGAACGAGGGGGCATCCGTCGGCTGGTCGGGCAGCGACGACGCCGCGGTGCGCCAGGCGCTGGTCACCGCGTGGCGGCGCGGCATCACCCATTGGGATACTGCCGATGCTTACGGGAGCGGGCACGCCGAGCAGTTGATCGGTTCCGTGTGGGATCAGGTTCCGCCTCAGGAGATTTTCCTGGCCACGAAGTTCGGGTACATCAAGGGCCCTTCCGGCCATTACTACGATCCGGCGTTCATGAGGGCGCAGCTCGAGGCGTCGCTGCGCAACCTGCGCACGGACGTCATCGACCTTCATTACTTTCATCACTGCGACTTCGGACCGGACGACATCTACTTTGCGGACGCGCTCGCTACGATGCGACGTTTTCGCGAAGAAGGCAAGATCCGATTCATCGGCCTTTCGGACTGGGACGCGCGCCGCATCATGCGCTTCGTCGAGCGCGTCGATCCGGACGTCGTGCAGCCGTTCCGCAACCTGATCGACGACGACTATGAGCCGAGCGGCCTGAAGGCCTGGGTCGACGCTCACGACCTCGGCGTCGCCTTCTTCTCGCCCCTCAAGCACGGCCTGCTCCTCGGCAAATACGAGCATGCCACGTACTTCCCGGAGGGCGACTTCCGCCGCAACATCCCCGAGTTCGCGGACGAGGCGTTCGTGCAGCGGATGCGCTCCGCCTCGGCGGCCGTCCGCGCGCGCTTCGCTTCGCAGCCGGAGCCGGTGCTGCATGCCGTGGTCGGCTCGCTCCTCACCGGCAACCCGACCGCCACGGTGCTCCTCGGCCAGCGGACGCCCGCGCAGGTGGAGGCGGCCGCGCGCATCGGCGAGGCGCTGTCGGAGGAGGATGCGCGGTGGGTGCGGGGGCAGTACAGGGGGTAAGTGGCGCGCGGGCCCGTCACCCGGCCTTCGGCCACCCTCTCCCCGCTGGCGCGGGGCGAGGGCCGCTAGAGCCTT
>DATEOX010000667.1:0-7073 GCA_035273585.1 Thermoanaerobaculia bacterium | reverse complement strand
GTAATAGACGACGAGGATCACGTACGGATTGAAGAACGCGAGCGCGTTCGGGAAAAAGCTATCGAGCAGCGAGTGCAGCGTCAGCGCGATCAGTAATCCGATGGCAAACCGCAACCATCTCAAGGCGCGTACCTCACCACGGGTTCCGGGATTTTGCGTGTGTGGATGACGATCACCTCTTCGATAGTGCCGAAATCGACGAGCGGGCGGACTTCGATGTTCTTGAACAGGTTCGGGCCCTGCTCGGCTTTTGTGATCATGCCGATCGGGATCCCTTTCGGGTAGATGCCGTCGATGCCCGCCGTGAGGACGGTGTCGCCCGGCTGGACGTCCGCCAGCGACGGGACCTCGTACATCTGCGCCCCGCCCCCGCCGTCCCCCCGCACCACGCCCTGTCGCCGCGTCCGCTCCACGAGCGCGCCGACGGCGGTGTTGCTGTCGGAGATGAGCTGCACCTTGGCCAGGTCCTTCGTGGTCAGAACCACGCGGCCGATCAGGCCGCTGGCGTTGACCACGGCGTCGTTGACTTCCACGCCGTCCGCCGAGCCGCGGTCGATGACGATCGATTTGAAGCGGCTCCCGGTGTCGAGCATGATCGCGTGCGCTAGCGACGTCTTCATCGAGAACTGCTCGGAGTAGCCGAGCAGGCTGCGCAGGCGCTGGAGGTCGGTCTGCGACTGGCTGAGCTTGAGGTTCTCGGCCGTCAGATCCGCGACCTTGCGGTGGAGCGAGAGGTTCTCGTTCACCGCCCGCCGCATGTCGAGGTAGCCGTGGTACATGTCCGAGGCGGCCTGGCCGATCCAGTTCACGGTCTTGGGCACCGGCGAGAAGATGGTCATCACCGTCCGCTCGAAGAGCGTCCGGGTCTCTCCGATGTATCGCGTCCGGGTGCTCATGCTCATCAAAACGAAGAGCAGCATGAGAACCAGGAGGAACAGGAGTGTCGGCCTGCGGGGAATGACGTCAGCGGGTGCTGCCATGTCGTACCGCCTGGGGAACTGAGCAGATTTCCTGCCATGTAGTTGTTAGTTGTTGGTTGTTGGTTGTTAGTAGCTCCGGTTCTACCAACAACCAATAACTAACAACCAATAACTACTCGATCGAGATCTTCCGCAGCAAATTAAAGTCGGTCAGCATCTGCCCCGTGCCGAGGGCCACGCAGGCCAGCGGATCCTCGGCCAGGGTGACGGGGAGGCCGGTCTCCTCGCGCAGGCGCTTGTCGAGGTTCTTCAGCATCGAGCCGCCGCCGGCGATGATGATGCCTTTGTCCATGATGTCCGCCGAGAGCTCGGGCGGAGTGCGCTCCAGCGCCACCCGCACCGCCTCCACGATCGTGGCCACCGTCTCGGAGAGCGCCTCGCGGATCTCCTCGTCCGAGACGACCAGCGTTTTGGGCACGCCCTCCACGAGATCGCGGCCCTTGATCTCCATGGTCATCTCCTCGTCGAGAGGGAAGGCCGAGCCGATCTCCATCTTCACCTGCTCGGCGGTGCGCTCGCCGATGAGGAGGTTGTACTTGCGCTTGATGTACTGAATGATCGCGTCGTCCATCTCGTTGCCCGCCACCCGCACCGAGCGCGAGTAGACGATGCCGGCCAGGGAGATGACCGCCACGTCCGTGGTGCCGCCGCCGATGTCGACGATCATGTTGCCCGTCGGGTCGGTGATGGGCAGCCCGGCCCCGATCGCCGCGGCCATGGCCTGCTCGATGAGGTAGACCTCCGTGGCCCCGGCGCGCAAGGCGGAGTCCTTCACCGCGCGCTTCTCGACCTGGGTGATCTCGGACGGCACGGAGATGACGATGCGCGGCTTCACCAGGAAGCGCCGCCCGTGCGCCTTCTCGATGAAGTACTTGATCATCTTCTCCGTCACCTCGAAGTCGGCGATCACGCCGTCCTTCATGGGGCGAATGGCGACGATGTTGCCGGGCGTGCGGCCCAGCATCTCCTTCGCCTCTTTGCCGACCGCTTCGACGTTGTTGTTGATCTTGTTGACCGCGACGATGGACGGCTCGCGGACGACGATGCCTTTGTTCTTGGCGTAAACCAGCGTGTTCGCAGTTCCCAGATCGATGGCCAGATCGTTCGAGAACATGGAGAGAAGAGACTTGACTGCCATTCGGTGGTGATTCCCTTTCGTGGATTCGAGGCGGCGCGGTGCAAAAGGCTTACCGGGGTCGAGCGAGCAGCGAACGAGCTACTCCTCGACGAGCACCGTCTGCGATTGTACCGTTTGCACGCCGGAGGGGCTCACGGCCTTCACGACGACGACGTTCCGGCCGATTCGCTTGAAGCTGACGATCTTCTTGAAGTGGCCGTTGGACTCGACGTCCACTTCCTCATCATTGATGAATACGGTCGATCCCGGGTCGGTCATCCCTTCGATGATGTAGAACTCGCTGCCGACCGAGAACGGCGCCTTGAGCTGCAGCTTCGGCGGCGGCGTGGTGTCGCCCGGCACCGCCGACGGCCCCCGCCCCCCGCCCGAGACGCGGAAGCGGCGGAAGGGCGAGAACGGCCCGACCTCCCCGTCCGGCCCGATCGAGGCCACCCGCCAGTAGAACGCCCCCTCCGAGGTGACGCGCGCCTTCGCCGCCGTCTTCTGCCGCTTGGCGTTGATCTCCAGCGTGGTGAAGAGGCGGGAGCGGGAGACCTGGAGCTGGTAGCCGCCCGCGCCGGCCTGGGCCTGCCAGGAGAACTCCACCTGCGCGCCGGGGGCGAGGGGGAAGACGGCGTTGTCCGGCGGCGTCTGCAGGCCCGGCGGGAGGGCCAGCTTCTTCACCGGCGAGAGCGATCCCTGCTCGGTGGCGCTCACCTTCTCGCCGCTGGCCAGCTTGACCACCTCGCCGCCCGCCGTCGGCTGCACGGTGGCCGAGCCCTTCATGCTGACCACGGACGTGGCGTTGTTCGTCTTGTTCACGCCGACCTGCGTGGTCGACTCCGAGTCGACCACGACCTGGGTTCCCGGCGTCCGGACCGTCGAGACGTCATCGGAGGTCGCCACTTCCACCGAGCCGACTTTCATCTGCACGGCGTTGGTCTTTTTGCTCGTGGAGGGGCTGATGGTGGCGTAGATCTCGAGCAGCGCGTTCTGCCCGATGGTGTAGAGCGAGCCGTTGGAGAAGATGAGCTCGGCGGAGGAGTCGTCGCCGGTCTTCACCCAGTCGCCGCTGAAGAGGGGCGTGCGCGCATCGGCCCGCTTCCACTCTCCGGTCGACTTCTGGTACTGCACGTCGCCTTCGACGGTGAGGAACTGGGCGTCGTTCTCCCGCGCGTCCCCGCCGCTGAGCGCGGTCCGGCTGATGGTCTGCGACTCGACGGCCGCCCCCTGCGCCTCGGCGAACCGTCCGGCGGTGAAGTGCGCGCCGGCGTCGTCGAGCTTCTTGGAGGCCCGGTCGAACTCGGCGCGGTGGGCGTTGAGCTGGGAAGAGGCGGCCAGGCTGTTGAGCGCCTGGCGGGCATCGCTGATGGCGGACTCGGCGGTGTACCTCGGCGTGCCTTTGTTCTTGGCGTAGAACCACCAGGCGCCGCCGCCCAGGAGCAGGATCAGGACGACCAGGCCGATCTGCTTGAGGCGGTCGATGGAGATCAGATACCAGTCGATATCGATCCCGGCCGCCTTCTTCTTTTTTCTGTCGGCCATCGCGCGCGCAAGCTCTTATAGCACAGCCTTTCGATGGGTTTGCAACGGGTGGAAGGAACCATTACACTGCCGCGTTTTCCGAACCGCCTGCGCCCGCGGGCCATTCTCCCGAAAGGTAGTTCTCTCATGCTGAAATCGATGCGCGAAAGCTTCCACCACCTCAAGTGGATCCTCCTTGCCGTCGTGGCGGCCTTCATCATCGGCTTCGTCTACGTCGACATGGGTCTCGGTGGGGCCACCACGTCCAAGGCGGACGACCGGAGCTATGCCGCGCGAGTCAACGGCGACACCATCCCGAACCGCGACTACCAGCGCGCGCTCTACTACACCGAGCAGAACTACAAGCAGATGTACGGCAACCAGTTCTCGCCGGAGATGATGCAGGCCATGGGGCTGGACAAGCAGGTCCTCGACTCGCTCGTCGACCAGCGCCTCCTCCTCCAGGAAGCGCAGCGCCTCCACCTCAACGCCACGCCGGACGAGATCCGGAAGCGCATCATGGAGATCCCCGACCTGAAGAACCCCGACGGCTCGTTCGTCGGCCCCGAGCTCTACGGCCGCTGGGTGGTGGCCATGCGCTATGACAACCCGGCCGACTTCGAGGAGGCCATCGGGCGGGAGATCACGCTGTCGAAGATCGAGAGCGCGATGAATAACTCGATCGTCGTCTCCCCCAAGGCCGCCGAGCAGGAGTACCGCCGCACGACGGAGAATGCCAAGCTCCGCTACATCGTCTACCCGGCGGCCCGCGAGGCGGCCACGGTGCAGGTCACGCCGGCCGAGGTCGATGCGTACTACAAGGCGCACCAGGCCGACTACACCCACGGCGATCAGCGCGACCTCCGCTACCTCGTGGCGGACGTGGCGCGCCTCCGCTCCCAGATCGTCCCGACGGACGCCGACCTGCGCAAGCGCTACGACGCGTCGAAGGAAGACTTCAAGCAGCCCGAGTCGGCGCACATCCTCCACATCCTGATCAAGGTCGACCCGAGCGCCTCGCCTGAGATCGACGCCGCGGCGAGGGCGAAAGCCGAGGACCTGGTCCGCCAGCTCCGCGGCGGCGCCGACTTTGCGGCGCTGGCCCGCGCCAACTCCGGCGACCCGTCGTCGGCGGGGCAGGGCGGCGACATGGGCTTCGTGGGGCGCGGCGACACGGTCGAGCCGTTCGACAATGCCGCGTTCACCATCCCCCTGAACACCATCAGCGATCCCATCCGGACGAAGGAGTTCGGCTACCACATCATCAAGGTGCTGGAGCGGCGAGGCGCCGGCTACCGCACGTTCGAGGAAGTGCGCTCCCAGCTCGCCGCGCAGGCCGCCGACCAGACGGCCAAGGATCAGGCCCGTGACGAGATCGCCCGCGTCGCCACGCGCCTGAAGGACAAGAAGCCGAAGACCGTGGACGAGTTCGCCTCCTACGCGAACGACAAGATCAGCTCCAACGCCACGCAATGGTTCCAGAAGGGGGACATGATCCCCGGCCTGGGCAACAACGCGCCGCTGGCCACGTGGGCCTTCGCCGCGAAGCAGGGCGACGTGAGCGAGGTCATCGGCACCTCGCGCGGTCCGGCCATCGCCTACCTGGCCGGCGTCCGCCCCTCGGGCATCACCGCTCTGGGCGAGATCCGGGTCAAGGTGGAGAGCGACGCGCGCATGGCCAAGGCTCGCGAGCTGGCCAAGACGACAGTAGCCAACTCGATGGCCGGCGCGCCGACGCTCGACGCGGTGGCCACCAAGCTCGGCGTCGCGCCGACGGAGACGACCATCACCCGCCAGGGCGCCGTGAGCGGCCTGACGGGCGACATCGGCCCGCTGATCGACGCCGCCCTCGCCGCGCCGGTCAACACCGTGCAGGGCCCGGTCATCACCGGCGACTCCGCCGTGGTCTTCCAGGTCCTCGAGCAGCGCAAGTTCAACCCCGCCGAGTTCGTCGACAAGCGCCAGCAGTACGTCGACATGCTCCGCACCCAGGAAGCGCGCTCGCTCCGCCAGTCGCTCCTGGCCCGCCTGCGCAAGGACGCGAACGTGACGATCAACCAGTCCGTGCTCACGTCCCAGCAGGCGAGGAACGAGCCGGCGGGGATGTGAATAGTTGTTGGTTGTTGGTTATTAGTTGTTAGTAGCGCGCCCGACCGTGTGTACTACCAACAACCAACAACTAACAACCAACAACTGCCTTTCAACATGCACATCCTCCCCCAATGGTCCGAGCCCGCCATCCGGGTGCTCATGATGCCGCGCGATACGAACGCGCACGGCACCATCTTCGGGGGCGTGATCCTGAGCTACATCGACCAGGCGGGAGCCATCGAGGCGCGGCGGCAGGGGCTGCAGTTCATGGTCACGGTGTCGATGGACAAAGTGGTCTTCCATGAGCCGGTGTTCGTCGGCGACCTGGTCAGCTTCTGGACCGAGACGCTGCGCATCGGGACGACCTCCATCACCACCAAAGTGACCGTCGAGGCCATCCGCGGCGGCAATCCGGAGAAGAAAGTCGTGGTGACGGAGGCGCACGTCGTCTACGTCAACATCGGGGACGACCGGAAGCCGAAGGCGATCGAGCGGCACGCGAACGCGTATAGCTGACGCCTATTTCTTGCGCGCCTTGCGCATCTTCTCCAGCCGCTCCTTCATCGCCGCCTCGGCGCCGACGTCCTTCGGCTCGTAGAAGCGGCGGCCGGCGAGGGCGTCGGGGAGGCACTCCATCGCGGCGGTCTGCTCCTCGAAGTCGTGCGCGTACTGGTAGTCGCGGCCGTAGCCGAGGTCCTTCATCAGGCGGGTCGGCGCATTGCGGATGTGCAGCGGGACGGGCGGGTTGTCCCCCTGCCGCACCTCGCGCACCGCGTCGCCGTAGCCGGTGTAGGCCGCGTTCGACTTCGGCGCGGCGGCCAGATAGGCCACGAGCTGCGCCAGCGCGACGCCTCCTTCCGGCATGCCGACGAAGTGCACCGTCTGCTGCACGGCGATGGCCAGCACCAGCGCCTGCGGATCGGCGTTGCCGATGTCCTCCGACGCCGCCCGCACCAGCCGCCGCGCGATGTACATCGGGTCTTCGCCCCCCTCCAGCATCCGAACGAGCCAGTAGACCGCGGCATCCGCGTCGCCGTTGCGGAGCGACTTGTGGAGCGCGGAGATGATGTTGTAGTGCTCTTCGCCCGACTTGTCGTACATCAGCGAGCGGCGCTGGAGGATGTTCTTCACGGCGTCGAGGGTGATGGGGGAGTCGGCGCGCGTGGCTGTCTCCACGACGAGCTGCAGCGAGTTGAGCGCCTGCCGCGCGTCGCCGGCGCTCGTCGCGGCCATGAAGTCGAGCGCCTCGTCCGTGATCTCGATACCCAGCGCTTCGACGCTCGGATCGGCGGCCGCGCGGCGGAGGATCTCCAGCACCTGCGGCCGGTCGAGCTGCGGGATGACCACGACCTTCGTCCGGG
>DATEOX010000666.1:0-6476 GCA_035273585.1 Thermoanaerobaculia bacterium | reverse complement strand
GAACCAGGCGCATGGGTAAGCGGAATGATGCCTTAGAATCGCCGGCCATGCGCACCATCATCAAGAACGGCCGCATCGTCACCGCCGTCGACGACTACCACGCCGATTTGCTCATCGAAGACGGCAAGGTGGCCATGATCGCCAGATCGATCGAGGCCGAGGCGGACAAGGTCATCGACGCCATGGGCCGCCTGGTCATCCCCGGCGGCATCGACCCCCACACGCACATGGAGCTGCCGTTCGGCGGCACGTCCGCGTCCGACACGTTCGAGACCGGCACGCGTGCCGCGGCGTTCGGCGGGACGACGACCATCATCGACTTCGCCGTGCAGTACAAAGGACAGGCGCTGAACGAGGCGCTCGACGCCTGGCATGCGAAGGCCGAGGGGCAGACCTCGATCGACTACGGCTTCCACCTCATCTGCACCGACCTGCCGGACGAGCGGCTGAACGAGATGCGCTCGGTCATCGATCAGGGCGTGTCGAGCTTCAAGCTCTTCATGGCCTACCCCGGCGTCTTCCTCGTCGACGATGGCACGATCTTCAAGGCCATGACCGTGGCGGCGGAGAAGGGCGGCCTGATCTGCATGCACGCGGAGAACGGCGTCGTGATCGATGTCATGGTCAAGAAGGCGCTGGCCGAGGGGAAGACGGCGCCGAAGTACCACGCGCTGACCCGGCCGACCAAGGCGGAGGCGGAAGGCGTGCATCGGGCCATCGCCCTGGCGGACATGGCCCACGCGCCGGTCTACATCGTCCACCTCAGTTGCGACGACGCGCTGCTGGAAGTCACGCGCGCCCGCGACGAGGGCATCCCGGCCTATGCCGAGACCTGCCCGCAGTACCTCTTCCTCGACGACAGCGTGTACGACCGCCCCGGCTTCGAGGGGGCGAAGTGGGTGATGACGCCCGCCATCCGGGCCAAGTACAACCAGGACAAGCTCTGGCGCGGCCTGCAGTACAACGACCTGCAGGTCATCTCCACGGATCACTGCCCGTTCTGCTTCAAGGAGCAGAAGGAGCTCGGCCTCAACGACTTCTCGAAGATCCCGAACGGCGGGCCGGGCGTGGAGCACCGGATGAGCCTCGTCTACAACGGCGGCGTGGTCGGCGGGCGCATCTCCGTCAACCGTTTCGTGGAGATCACCAGCACCTCGGCGGCGCGGATCTTCGGATTGTTCCCACGCAAGGGAACGATCGCCGTCGGCTCCGACGCCGACATCGTGATCTTCGACCCCGACGAGGAGATGACCATCAGCGCCGCGACGCACCACATGAACGTCGACTACTCCTGCTACGAGGGGATGAAGGTGCGCGGCGTGACGAAGACGGTCCTCTCGCGCGGCGCGCTGGTGATCGAGGAAGGGCAGTACGTGGGGCGGGCGGGGCAGGGGCAGTTCCTGAAGAGAGGGCTGTTCAACTCGCCGAGGTAAGCCAGGACGTCATCCTGAGCCCCGAAGAGGGCGAAGGATCTCCTGCCAAGCACCGGGAGATCCTTCGCCGTCTCCGCGCCTCAGGATGACACTGCTACAATCCGCCACCACCCAAAGGAGACCCCGCCATGTCCCGAATCGTGAAATGCGGCCTGATCCAGACCTCCCTCGCCGCGAGCGTCGAGGAGAGCCTCGAGACCATCCGCGACGCGCAGGTCGAGCGCACGCTCAAGTACATCGATCAGGCCGGCCAGGAAGGGGTGCAGATCCTCTGCATGCAGGAGATCTTCACCGGCCCCTACTTCTGCGCCGAGCAGAACCCGCGCTGGTACGACTCCGTCGAGCGCATCCCCGACGGCCCGACGACGAAGCTGATGCAGGAGTACGCGAAGAAGTACAGCATGGTCATCGTCGTCCCGCTGTATGAAGAGGAGTCGACCGGCGTCTACTACAACACCGCCGCCGTGATCGACGCCGACGGCTCCTACCTCGGCAAGTACCGCAAGAACCACATCCCCCACACCGCCCCCGGCTTC
Organism: Thermoanaerobaculia bacterium; assembly: GCA_035273585.1. Lineage (GTDB taxonomy): Bacteria > Acidobacteriota > Thermoanaerobaculia > Gp7-AA8 > Gp7-AA8 > JAFAVZ01. The sequence goes on along the minus strand of DATEOX010000666.1, from coordinate 4,507 downwards.
TGGGAGAAGTACTACTTCCGCCCGGGCAACCTCGGCTATCCGGTGTTCGACACGAAGTACGCCAAGGTCGGCGTCTACATCTGCTACGACCGGCACTTCCCGGAGGGGGCGCGCGAGCTCGGCCTCAACGGCGCAGAGATCGTGATGAATCCCTCGGCGACGGTGGCCGGGCTCTCCGAGTACCTCTGGAAGCTCGAGCAGCCGGCGCACGCGGTGGCCAACGGCTACTTCATCGGCGCCATCAACCGCGTCGGCTACGAGGCGCCGTGGAACATCGGCGAGTTCTACGGGCAGAGCTACTTCTGCGACCCGCGCGGCCAGTTCCTGGCCATGGCCAAGCGGGATGAGGACGCGCTGGTCACGGCCGAGTGCGACTTCGACAAGATCCGCGAAGTGCGCCACACGTGGCAGTTCTTCCGCGACCGGCGCCCCGAGACGTACAACGGCCTCGTCCGCCTCTGATGCGCGACACCATCGTCCTCCACGTGAACGGCCGCGAGCATCGCGTTCGCGGCCGTGCGGCCTTCGCCACGCTCTCGAACTGGCTGCGCTACGACGAGGGGGCGACGGGGACGAAGATCGTCTGCGAGGAAGGCGACTGCGGCGCCTGCTCGGTACTCGTCCGCCATTCGAAGGAGCAGGAGTTCCGCGTCATCAACTCCTGCATCCAGGCGATGTATCAGATGGACGGCGCCAGCGTGGTGACGGTGGAAGGCCTCTCCCGCGACGGCGCACTCAGCGGCGTGCAGCAGGCGATGGTGGTCAACCACGGCGCGCAGTGCGGTTACTGCACGCCCGGCTTCGTGGTGGCCATGGCCGCGTTGTACGAGAGCCGCGACCGCGTCGATGAGGAGACGGTGCGCGCCGGCCTGACGGGCAATCTCTGCCGCTGCACCGGCTACGAGCCGATCATCAAGGCGGCGCTCGCGGTGGACGGCTCGTCCGAGCCGCGGCTGAAAGTCCGCTATCCGGATGTGCCGCGCGTGGACGACGCGCTGCAGATCGAACGCTTCTTCGCGCCGACGACCGTCGAAGATGCGGTGCAGTTCAAGGCCGCGAATCCCGGCTGCACGATCGTGCAGGGTGGGACGGACGTCGGCGTCTGGGTGAACAAGCGCAACTTCACCGCCCCGGCGCTGCTGTCTCTCCAGAAAGTGCGCGCGCTGGATGGCATCCGCGAAGAGGACGGCCGCATCGTGGCCGGGGCGAACGCCACGCTGGCCGACTTCGAGCGCTTCGTCGAGACGCGCATCCCCGAGCTGTTCCGCATCCTGAACATCTTCGGCTCGCCCCAGATCCGCAACGCCGGGACGCTGGCCGGGAACATCGCCAACGGCTCGCCGATCGCCGACACGCTGCCGTATCTCTTCGTCGCCGACGCGGAGCTGGAGCTCACAGGCACTGATGGCGCGCGCCTCGTCCCCATCAACCGCTTCTACCTCGGCTACAAGAAGTTCGACCTCCGCCCGGACGAGATCATCACCCGGGTCTTCGTCCCGATCGTTCGCGACACGCTGCGCCTGTACAAGGTGAGCCGCCGCCGCGACCTCGACATCTCCGCCTTCACCGCCGCCTTCCGCGTGACGGTCGACGGCGGCTCGATCGCCGCGGCGCGCATCGCATACGGCGGTGTCGGCCCGGTCGTGCTCCGCCTGCCCAAAACCGAGGCGTTCCTCGCCGGCAAGCCGGCATCGCTGGAGACGTTCGAGGCCGCCGCGCCGATCGCCCGCGGCGAGATCGCCCCGATCTCGGACGTGCGCGGCTCGCGCGACTACCGGATGCAGCTCGCGGAGAACATCCTGAGCAAGTTCTGGTACGACGCGTTCACGGGCGGCGCACCATCTTCAGCGGCTGCTCCGCGCCCGGCGGGTACAGCCACGCTTCGCTGACCTTCCCCACGTCGTCGAATTTGACCTCCATCTGCTGCCAGTCGAGAGGCAGGAACCAGCGGCCGTTCTTCATGCGCAGAATGGCGCTGCGGCGGAGCGGGTCGGCGCCGGCGTACGGCCGGCCGTTGCGGACGCCGATGATGTAGACCCAGCCGCGGTCCGGCACGTCCCAGGTGCCGATGAGACGCGGATCGAAGTCCTGCGACGCGGCCAGCTCCAGGCGCGGGTTCGGCGCGTCCCGGCCGAGGAAGAGACGGAGGATGGCGGGGGCGACGGTGCCGGCGACCGTGGCGTAGTTGTTGTTCAGCACGACCACCGTCACCTCGTCGTCGACGTCGTACAGCAGGTTCGCGCCGGCGCCCGGGAACGCGCCGCCCGACTGCGCGACCCGCTTGCCGTCGACGACCGACGGCGGGATCAGCTCCAGCGGCTTCGGCACGAGCCTGCCGGTGTAGAGCGCGCGGGCGAAGCGCATCAGGTCGCGCGCCGTCGTGTAGGACGAGCCGCCGCCCGTCTTCCACGAGATGTCCTCCGGCCCGCAGACGGCGATGCCGCCCGTGTACGGATCGGGCATGTAGCCGTTAGCGAGGCGTGGCACGACGGCTACCGTGTCGAGCTCGCCCGAGTCCCGCATGCCCGCAGGCTCGTAGACATATTTGCGGACGACCTGGGCGAACGTCTGCCCCGTGACCCGCTCGATGATGTGCGCCAGCACGGCATAGTTCGCCGTCGTGTACGAGTACTGCGCCCCCGGCTCGCTCCCCAGCGGCAGCGTCTTCAGCACCTCCACCACCTCGGCCGGCGTGTAGCTGGCCCGGATCACGCGCCGCAACGGCTGCGGATCGCGGATGCCGGACATGTGCCGGATGAGCATCCCGACCGTGATCCTGTCCGCCTTCGGAAAATCGGGCGCCCACTTCGCCAGCAGGTCGTCCTCGGAGAGCTTCCCCTCCTCGACCAGCTTGGCGATCACCACCCGCGTGAAGCGCTTGGTGATGGAGGCGATGGCGAAGCGCGTCTCGGCCGTGTTCGGGATGCCGAACTCGTAGTTGGCCATGCCGTAGCCCTTCACCAGCACGACCTGGTCGCCTTTGCCGACCAGCACCACGCCGTTGAACGCGTTGCGCTCGATGTACGGCGCGAGGTAGGCATCCATCTTCTGCTGGAGCGAGGCGGCAAGCATCGGCAGAGCGAGGAGCAGGACGGCGAAGAGGCGTTTCATGGCTCCCCGATTCTGGGGCGTTCGCCGGGTCATGGGAACCCGGAGCGAGTGAACGTCTCGCCGAGGCGAGTGATCGTCTCGCGGCGCACAATGGCACCACATGCGCCGCGCGCTGCTCATCAGCCTCCTGACCCTCACCGCCTGCGCCCGCTGGCGCGACGTGCGCGAGCGCTTCGGCGGCGACACGGTCTCGATCAACGCCGCGCGCGTCCGCCTCGGCGACGACCCGCGCTTCGCCTCGCCTGCTTACGACGATGCATGGTGGGAGGAGCGCCTGCTCTACGACTTCCCGCTGCAGCCCTTCTGGATCCGCGCCCGCGTCGATCCCGGCGCGCGCGACGGCCTCTACATCGGGATGGTCGCCTCGTACGAGGTCTTCTGGGACGGCCGCCGCCTCGGCGCCAGCGGCACGGCGAGAACGGACGGCCCGATCGACAACTTCTTCGTCCTCCCGTCGTTCGGGCGCGCCACCCATCTGTTGGCCATCCGCGTCCTTGCCCCACGCCACCCGCGCGACGCGGCGTTCGGCGGCATCGCCATCGGCGACTACCGGCACCTCGTCCGCAGCCGCATCGTCGCCCAGCTCATCCCCCTCGCCGCCCTCGGCGTCTTCCTCGTCATCGGCGTCTACTACCTTTCGCTCTGGTTCGCCGCGGCGCGGCGGCCGTCCGTGCTCGTGTTCGCGCTGCTCTGCTTCGCCGCATCGCTGCTCGTCGTCGCCGAGACGTGGCGCTGGCTCGTCGGCTACACCTACGACTGGCATGCGCTGCGGATGCAGGTCGTCCTGGCCCTGACGTTCGCCATCGCCCTGCTCCTCCCGCTCTTCTTCGTGCTGGAGCTCGGCGCGCCGAAGCCGCGCGTCTGGGCCGCATCGATCGGCGCGGTGCTGACGGTTGTCGCGCTACGGATCGCGCCGTACGACGAGCGCTGCCTGCAGCTCTTCACCGTCGGCGTCGTTGCATCCGCCGCCGCCGTCGCAATCACTATCCCAAGGAGGCGATGGGAAGCGCTCCCCTCCGCGGTCGGCATCGCGATCGTCACCGCGGCGCTACTCGCCGGCGGCTACGGCTTCAGCGACAGCGCGTTCTTTCTCGCCTTCTGCGCGTTGATCGTCTGCCTCCTGCTCTCGCTCGCGCTGCAGATGCGCAGGCAGCGGCGGGAGCACGAGAGCGCGCTGTTGCGCGCGGCCCGGCTGGAGATCGAGTTGCTGAAGAAGAGCATCCAGCCGCACTTTCTGATGAACACCCTGACCGCAGTGATGGAGTGGATCGAGGAGGATCCGGCCGAGGCATCCGCTTCCTGGAGGCGCTGGCCGATGAGCTGCGCATCTTCGGCGAGGTCTCCGGCCAGCAGCTCATCCCCGCGCGGCGCGAGCTGGAGCTCTGCCGCTCGCACC